>JAIRVC010000243.1 GCA_031254095.1 Acidobacteriota bacterium | reverse complement strand
GTCAGCACCCGCCCCGCCGGATCGCCGGGCGGGCAGTGAAATCCGCAAAAGGAACAGGCCGCGGCGCAAACATTCGTGTAATTCACAATCCGGAACAATGTGTAGGACACGACCGCGGGATCGTTCATTCTGCCGCGCACGGCGCGAGCGGCCGCCATTACCTTCAAAAAATCGGCGGAACGGTAAATTTCCAGCGCTTCGTCCGGCGTTATACGCTCGCCACCGGCGGCTTTTTCCAGAATGGCGTCCGTGGGTTCATGTTTCCAAATGTCCGTCATAAAGTTTTATGTTAGATTGCGCCGCGCTTTAAAAAAAGGCATTATTTATTGGTTTTGGGATTCGGACAAGGATAGGGCGCGCGCCCGCAAGGAGACTTATGAGCACTGTCGTACCATTCCCCGACGATGTGCCGGCAAAGAGCCTTCAGCGAATAAAGGCGGTCTACACCATCGGCGAGATACGCAGCCAGTTTGGATGGAACGAAGCGCATATACGCCGATGGATCAAGGAAGGCATAATCCGGGCGATTGATTCGTCGCCGGCCGGGGAACCGTGTTTTGATTTTCACGCGCTGGAGATTTTCCGACGCGCCCGTGAAATGCGAAGCCGTGGCCGGCCGTTGCGCAAAATCGAACTGGAACTGCGCGGTCAGCGCAATCTGTTTCCGGAAAGCGAAGGGCGGCTGATTCCGTTGCCGGTACGCATGTCGCCGTTTGAGGAAGCCCTGATTCTGCATGAGCAGGGCGATCCGCGCGCCTCCGCTATGTACGCGCAGGCGATCAAAGAAGAAGAATGTGCCGCCGACGCTTTTTGCAATCTTGGCATTCTCGATTACGAGGCGGGAAACATTGTTGGCGCTTTCGACCACTTCACAAAAGCGTTAGGGCAGGACCCGCGGCATTTTGAATCGCACTTTAATCTGGCGCACCTGTATTTTGAAGAAGGAAATATCCGGCTGGCGCGGCTGCACTACGAGATTTCGGCGGTCATTGAGCCCGGCAACGCGAGCGCGCATTTCAACATTGGACTGGTCAACGCCATTGAGGAAAAAATCCCGGCCGCCATCGCCGCGCTTTGTAAGGCAAAGGAGTTTGCGACCGAGGAAGAATTGACACAGATTGATGAAATTCTTCTGGGTCTGCAAAACACCGCGGATAATTCGACGGAACACAGGTTTTCCAGCCTGCGATGAATAACGCGCGCCCTTTACCTGAGCTTAATCCGCGTCTGAATCCCGAAAATCAGCAAGATAATCGTATTCGGAATCTTCGTCGTCGCCTTCGCCGAAAATTTGTCCGCCGCCGCGTTCCCGTATAGGCCCCTTACGGCTTGCCGTTTCGCCTTTGCCGCCATACTGGGCTTTACGTTTATGCGCGGGCTTGGCGTCTGCGCCGAAATTACGCCGCCTGTTTTCCGCACGGGCGCTTTTTGCGTTATCTATCATATCCGGAGAAAATTCCGGAGTTCCCAAAGAAGGTTTGGGCGCGGGCGTAAACCTCGGACGCTGCGCCGGACGCGGCGCGCCGCCGGAATTTTCACGAGCGCGAGCCTCATTGATAGTGACATTTCGTCCCCTGAACGGCTGGTTGTTCAGCCGGCGGCTTGCTTCCGCGGCTTGATTCGGGTCGCCGAATTCCACGAAGGCGAAACCCCTCCGTTTTCCAGTCTCCCGATCTACAGGAATGATGACGGCCGAAACAGTGCCGGCCGACGAAAAGAAATCCCTTAGTTCCGTTTCAGTCGCATCGTAGGGCAGGTTCCCTACAAACAAACGTACAGACATTGCTCTCCCTTATGAGCTCCCATCCCGCGCAGGCAGCGCTGCTCCATGCAAATTGACAATCTGTTTTTGATTTCATGCGTGAGGATTAGGGAACATTGTTAGTGGATTGGCGCTGGAAACCTTTTTCTTAACCTCGGTAAAACCGGAAATTCATATACTCCTAAAATCAGTTTTATCTTAAAACTATACACTAAAAATCGACATAAAGAAAAAAATGTTTATTTTTCTTTCATTTTTCTTCCCTGCGCATGATTTGCGGAAGCGTCATTTATATGTATCCAAAAGCAGTTTGTGAAACGCGCCGTAATCACCCGGCATGGTCAGATAATGCTCTGATTTTGTTCCCAGAGCCGCGAGGCTGGGCGGAACCTCCGGTGAAAAACCGAGCAGTTTTTCGATTTCTTCAGGGAATTTGGCTGGATGCGCCGTTTCCACTGAAACCGCCGTCGCCGTCGAGGAAGTTTCCCGTAAATAGCGCTCAAGGCCGAGCCAGCCGACAGCCCCGTGCGGTTCCAGAAGCAGTTGATGTTCGCGCCACGTTTTTTGAATTGTTTCGCGCGTTTCCGCATCCGTAACGCCGGTCGCCCACAGTTCCCTGCTCATTCGTTCCATGTCCGGCTTGCGCCGCATGACGCCTGTTTCGTCCAGCCAGCCGTCAAAAAGGGCGATTACGCGGGCAAAGTTGCTGGGATGCCCGACATTCATGGCGTTTGAAAGACACGCCAGCGATGGAACAATTTTGTGATATTCCGCCGTTTCCATAAAACGCGGAACTTCGTCGTTTTCGTTGGTGGCGACAACAAGCTTTTCAAGCGGCAGGCCCATACGCGAAGCGAGCAGCGCGCCCATCATATTGCCGAAATTTCCGGACGGGACGGAAAATACTATCGGCTTCTCTCCTTTGGTCAACCGGGCGGCCGCGTAAACGTAATAGACGATCTGGGGCAAAAGGCGGCCGATGTTGATGGAATTTGCGGAAGTCAGTTCTATGCCGCGCAGGGTTTCATCGGCGAAAGCCTGCTTGACCAGCGCCTGGCAGTCGTCGAATTTTCCTTCGACGCCGACCGCGGTAATGTTCTCCCCGAGCGTCGTCATCTGCTTGCGCTGCCGCGCGCTGACTTCGGCCGGCGGGAAAAGGATCATCACCTCCACGTTCGGGATTTTGTAAAAGGCGTTCGCTATGGCGCTGCCGGTGTCGCCGCTGGTCGCCGTCAGGATCACGAGCCGCCCGCCAGCGGCGTTCCGGCGCAGCGTTCCAAACATCCGTCCCATCATGAGCCCGGCAAAATCCTTGAATGACGCGGTGGGGCCGCGGTCAAGGCGCATCACGTGTCTTTGCGCGTCCACGCGTTCCAGCGGAACGTCAAAAACGTAGGCGCTCCGGCACATTTCAAGGAGTTCATTCGTTGCAAACGTTCCCGCCGTGAATTTTTCCAGAACGGCGGCGGCTATCTCCGGATAGGACTTATCATAAAGCGACGCAAGTTCTCCCGGCGCGAAACGTGGAATTTCCACAGGAAGGTAAAGCCCTTTGTCCGGCGCCTGACCCCGTAAAAGCGCCTCCGCCAGTTTTACCGCCGGCGCCTGCCGGTTGGTGCTTGCGTATAACATCGAATCCATCCCATCTCTCCTTATGCCTGTTCAAAACAATTCAATGACATTATACCCATAAGACACGTTCCGTATCAGTTGAGATTGATTGTAATCTTTGACATAATCTTCGTCGTCCCGGCGTCGCGCGCCTTTCCACCCATACACGGCTACGCGGCGCGGCAGAATCCCTGAAAATACACCCGGACAAAATAGTCCAAGGAGGAAAATGTATGAAATGGCATAAATCCGCGGCCGTCATCGCGGCATTGTGCATCGGCCTTTTTTGCGGTTATTCAACCGTAGGCAACCAGGCCATCGCGCAGAATAACACGGCGGAGAAAATCACGGTGCTGAACCCGCTCGGCAACCCGCCGCCGATCAAGCTGAAAAATATGGCGCCTCGTCTCAATACGCTTGAGGGCAAGACTATTTACCTCGTCGATGATGGATACATCGGCGGAGACAATCTTCTGTATGAAATACAGGATTGGTTCAAGGAAAACCACCCTAAAACCACGACCCTTTACAAAAGAAAAGGCGGCGGCGGATTTGAGGCGGAAGATCCGGCTCTCTGGGCGGAAATGAAGGAAAAAGCGGACGGCATCATCATTGCCTTGGGTCACTGAAGCCAGTGCGCGCCGGCAGTTGTCGGTCACGCAATTACTTTTGAAACAACAATGGGCATCCCATCGATTCCCGTCGTTCTGTCCGAGTTTTACGAACAGGAAACTGAAAAAGCGCTCAATGAAGGACTTCCCGGTCTGAGAACCCAGTGGATACAAGGTCCTGTCTGGGCAAAAACACGCCCGGAACTGAAACGCGATGTCATCAACGGCAGAAATCCAATTTCTAAACAGCCTGTGATGCAGGAAATCGTGGAAAAATTCACCAAACCGCTAACGAATGATGAAAAACGCACGGGCGAAATCATTCGCGACAGGGGTCCCGCTACGTTTACCGATACGGAAGCGAATCTCCGCAAGATGTTTGAAGAAAAACGCTGGACGGATTTCCTGCCCATCGTTTTGCCGACAGCGGAACGAGTCAATGAAATGCTGGCGAACACAAGCCGCGATCCTGATGAAATCGTCGGCAAAATGTCGCCCACGAACACCGGAAATTATTTTGAATACTGGACATATACGGTTCGTGATGTCGCGGTCAACGCCGTAATGGCAGGCGCTAAACCTGAATATTTCCCATTGCTGCTGGCCGTCGCCTCGACAGGCAAGGAATCCATGTCGGTATCCGATAATTCATTCGTGGCCGCGCTGCTCATCAACGGTTCCATACGCAATGAACTCGGCATCAATTATACCGTGGGCGCGATGGGCCCTTACGCCCATGCCAACACGACGATAGGCCGGGCATGGACATTGATATCAATAAACCTCGGCAACTGCGGAAAAGTCGGCACGACCTATATGGGCGTTGTCGGCAATCCAATGAACCTGATCAATATCGTGCTGGGCGAAAATGAAGAAGAATCGCCCTGGGAACCATTCTCCGTCCGGAAAGGATATCGGAAAAATGAAAACGTCGTCAGCCTTTTCGAAGGCTGGGGCGTCCTTTCCGCGGCAAACTGGAGAGCCGCGTCATGGGGTAAAGAGATGAACTATCCCACGATCATTAAGAGCATCTTCGATCAACAGGGCGGGCTGTTTGGAGCGACCGCCATACTGAGTCCGCCGATCGCCAATTTCGTCAAAGAAGCCGGTTATCGCACGGTTGAGGACTTTGAGACATTCCTCGTCGCACCGGCGGCCAGCGCGGGACAAGCCGCCAAGGCGAAAAGCCCCGCGCCCAAGCCAATGGCGCCAAATATGTCGATTATTGTGGCCGGCGGAACAAACAATAATTACTACAGCATCGGAGGCCTGCGTTATTTGCAGAGCGTTCAGATCGACAACTGGCGTTGATTTGCGCTCCCTTGCCGCATAAGGGAACCTCAAAAAACGCAAAATAAAGGCGTGCGACTGGAACAAAAGCGGAGTTTACGTTTGCGTAAATAAGTATTTTGGATCGGTCGCTCAACGCAGAGTTTGGAGTTTTTAGAGGTTCCCCCATGGAGAATAATTATTCTCCATGATGCGGAAAAATTTTGAGTTAACCGCAGTCATTTATATCTATATTTTCCGCGTATCGTATCTTTTAACTTAAACTTCCGTTGAAATTGTATTCTTTCCGCCTTTCCCTTAAAGCTCGACGCGCTGCCGCCAAATGCGGTGCATTCAATTCTGATCCGGTCGAATTATTCGTTTTGCGAAATCGTTCCCGCCTCTTCCGCTTTTCACCTGGCCAGATGGCGGCCGAAGAACGGCAGCAGCTCGCTGCGAAAGCGCGGGGCGACGCGGTTGCCGTGGTCGCCGTCGAATACTTTCCATTCATGCCGGATGCCGAATTTGTTCAGCTCCTCGTGCATCCACGTATCGTCGCGGATCAGGCTGTCCTTGTCGCCGACTTCAAGCTGTATCGCCTTCAGCGCCCTCATTGATGGCAGATATTGCGGAAACATCACCAGCGGCGAGTTGGCGCGCATACGGGCGTTAAACAGCGGATCTATCGCGCCGTCCTTGACCCCGTTCATGATGTAGTGAGGCGGATTGTTCGGATCGGGCGCCCATGCCGCCATTGACGCGCCGGCTGCCAACTGACCGAATCCTCCGGAAGCGATCTGCTCCGAATTCATCGCCAGCGCAGACTGCACCTGTTCGACGGTGTAATTGTTCGGCGACAGGCAGCACGGCGCCATCGCGAAGATGCTGGAGAATGTGCCCGGATAGAGCATTGCAATCTTGAGCGTGCCGAACCCGCCCATTGAATGTCCCGACAGTCCCCGGCTCTCCGGCCGGGCGAGCGTCCGGTAATTGCTGTCGATGTGCTTCACCAGATCCTGCGCTATGAATAGCGGGAAGTCGCCGGTTGTAACGGAAGCGCCGTACATCGCCCCCTTCCACTTTGTGTTGGCATCCGGAACGACGACAATGACCTCGTTGCCCGCTTTCGCCGCCTCATCGACGGCATCCTGGAACTTCACGAGTTCATCATAGGCGGTCAATGTCGCGAAGAAGCCATGCAGAAAATATATAACCGGATAGCGCTTGTCCGGATTGCTGTCGTAATTTGGCGGCAGCACAACCAGCACATCGCGCTCGGGCGAATTGCCTTCGAGGTTGCCTTCCAGCGAAGCGCCGCGTACTTTGATCCTGTCCGTTCGCGCCTCGGCGGGGAGCGCCGCGAACAGTCCGAGTATAAATGCGCTTACAAAGAGTTTCCTTAACATTTCAAATCCTCCCTTATCTTGCTCTGCACTCAAAACCGAATCTTTCAGTTTTTCATCTTTCAGATTTTCGGTCAGCAACTGATAAAAATCAATTGTACTCAGCGCCGGTATAAGCCCGTCGCCCCAACCGTGCGAAAGCAGCATAGCGAGAGATTCCGCCAGCGCTGAATATTAATCAGCGAGCCGCTGTTTTCGAGTGTTTCGCGAAAAATGCGTATATGCTCGGCAGCGCCTGTTCGATAATGGGGCCATGCGTCACACCGGGCATTTCGTTATATTCGTAAGTCATCCCCAATTCTTTAGCCTTCGCAATCCATTGCCGCGATATGTCTACAGAAACCAGCTCGTCGGTGTCTCCATGGACGAAGATTATGGGCATTTTAGATATTTCTTTCAGGCTATCGGGATTGAGTTGAAACGCGGCGGGCGCGATCGGCCCCAGGGCAGCCCAGATTGATGAATATTTCACTCCGAGGTGAAGCGTTCCCGCGCCGCCCATGGAATGCCCCATCAGATAAATCCGATTATCGTCAATATTGAATTCCCTGCGCACAATTTCAACCACGTTCATCACATCTTTTTCGCTCAAATCCCGGAGATTCGGCGGATCATTAGGATCGCCGAAAAGCGATCCCATCGACTTTGCCGCGGGGTTCCCGGTTTTAGCCGCCGCCTTTGCGCCGGGTTGACCCTGGCCGTCTGGATTCGCGGGTTTCGGCGGAGCTCCCGTTCCAGGTTTCGCGCCCGGAAAATCCATTTTTGCTTTGGGCGAAACTCCCTGTTTCGGCATCGGCGTGTTAGGTATGCCATACCAGCCGCGGATGTTGTAGCCCATTGGGCCTACGAGAATGTAACCGCCCTCTTCCGCCAGTTCCAGCGCCTTTGCGCCGAACATAACCGCCGGGCCCGCACCCAGGCCGTGAAGTGTAATTATGAGAGGATTCTTTTTGTCCTTGCTCACCTTGGAAGAAACGAATACGGCGTACTCCATATTCTGACTGATATCGCCGTCCTTGAAAGGGTACGTTCGCATTTGAACGCGCGAATCGACGGGAAATTGCATTGCGCCGCCTTTAGGTTTTGGCGGCGGTTCCTGCGCCGACATAAAATGAGCCGAAACGATGCCGGCCAGCAGGCACAGCAC
>JAIRVC010000207.1 GCA_031254095.1 Acidobacteriota bacterium | reverse complement strand
ATAGCAGTTGTAGGCGATTGAGTTTTGTAAGCACATGGTGCTGCTCAACCCCTTACGAGGTTGGGACGCATGTTTTGTCCGTATCCGCCGGTTCCGCGCGCTTCGCGCTGCACTGACAGCTACTCACATTTTGCGCCTCCGGCGCTGATTTGATGTGTTTTATATTTTTTTAATGCGCTACCACGAATTTTGCTTGCCGGCTCTTGACTTTTTATGTGAAACGATTCACAGTGTGAGTTCATTCGCAGAAAGGCTGCACAGGTTCTTCAAGTAATGGAAATTGCTCCGTATCGCACAATCGGTCGATTAACCCGCTATTGGAGGGTTTTGCGCGATATGCCGTCCGGCGGTGAAACCCATATCTATTCGCATCTTCTGGCGGAAAAAGTCCGGGTGACGGCCGCTCAGGTGCGGCGCGATCTCATGACGGTAGGTTATACCGGCACGCCGGCGCACGGTTACGACATCAGGAAATTGCGGGAGCAAATTGAAGCCTTTCTGTTCCCTAAGCATGGCGAACAGCAAAAAGCCGCGATTGCGGGAATAGGCAACTTCGGGCGGGCATTGCTGAAATTTTTCTCCGGACGCCGGCCTTCGCTGAAAATCGTCGCTTCGTTTGAGTCCGATACCGAAAAACTCGACAGGGTGATCTGCGGCTGCCAGTGTTATTCCATCGAAAAAGCGGCGGACATCATACGCGAGCAGGGTATTACGGTCGGAATCATAACTGTGCCGGACGGGGAGTCGCAGTATGTTGCGGATATTTTTGTCGAAGCCGGAATCCGGGGCATCATGAATTTTGCCCGGACACCGCTCCGGATACCGGAAGACGTTTATGTTGAGGAAATTGATCTGGCAATGTCAATGGATAGAGTTGCTTATTTTGCGCGCCAGACTGTGAATTAAATTATATATTTTATTTAAGGAAACGCTGATAAATGGCTGTGCGGGATGAAGCGCGAGGCGCACGGAGCGCAGAAACCGAGGCATATATCAGCGATATGTTGAGGTTGCGAGCACCGCGCAACGAAGTGATTCGCCCGCACAGCCATTTAGCAGCGTTTCCCAAGGAGAACAACTCATGAATGCTGTGGAGTCAGTTCTAAAAAAACACCCTGGAGCGGGGCGCGACGCCCTGATTCCCATATTGCAGGAAATCCAGGAAGACGAGGGTTATATTTCGCGCGAAGCGATTGCCGCCATAGGCAGGCACCTTGATCTTCCGACATCAAAAATCTTCGGAGTTGCGACGTTCTACAACCAGTTCCGTTTTCAGCCCAAAGGGAAATATCACTTTACGGTCTGCCGCGGAACGGCTTGCCACGTCAAAGGTTCAAACCTTGTGTTGGAAACGGCGAAAAAGGAATTGAACCTGCAACCGGGCGAGACATCGCGCGACCGGTTGTTCAGTCTCGAAGTGGTGGCTTGTATGGGGGCCTGCGGGCTTTCGCCGGTGATGAGCCTTAACGGCGAATTCTACGCCAAGGTGACGCCTCAGAAGCTGACAAATATCATCCAGGAATGTAAGGGGGCGGAGTCCGAAAATGGACACTAATATTACAAATCTGACCATGGATCAAAGCGGAAAATGCTGGGTGGGTTTTACTGAAATTTCCGCCGGCCTGCTTAAAAATCTCAAAGCGGAACCTTTCATCGGCGCCAGAAAAAAAGGGCCGGAAGCGACAACCGCGCTTTTAGCCGCGCTGCGGCGGGAAACGCTTGAGCGTCCGGCGATTTTCATCGGCGCGGGAACCTGCGGCCTGGGCGCCGGAGCGGCAAAAACCATCGCGGCGATAAATAAGTTCCTCGTGGAACGCAAATTCGAAGCGGATGTCATCGAGGTCGGCTGCAACGGCATGTGCTCGGACGAACCGATTGTGGATATACAGGTTCCCGGCCGCGCCCGTGTAAGTTTCGGCCCGGTTACGGAAGAAAAGGCCGCTTCGCTGCTCGACGACGTATTCTTCAAAAACGCCATCCCTGAAAGCCTTGTTCTCGGCCAGTATACGGTTGATATGAATAAGGGGGCGATGCCGTGGAACGGCGTACCTCTGCTCGAAGATCACCCTTTTCTAAAAAGTCAGGTGCGCGTCGTTCTTGGGGCGAGCGGCATTATCAATCCGCGCGACATCAACGAATATATCGCCCGCGGCGGTTACAGCGCCATAGCGAAAGCGCTGCGCACGATGAAGCCGGAGGATGTCTGCGACCAGATCGAAAGAAGCGGCCTGCGCGGAAGAGGCGGCGGCGGCTTTTTAACCGGCCTCAAATGGAAATTCGCGCGCAATGCCGCGGCGGATCAGAAATATCTGATCTGCAACGCCGACGAAGGCGATCCGGGCGCGTTTATGGATCGCGCCGTCTGCGAAGGCGACCCGCACCGGCTGCTTGAAGGTATGTTAATCGCCGCGTACGCGATAGGCGCCACCAAAGCCTATGTCTATATTCGCGCCGAATATCCGCTGGCGATTAAACACCTGAGCGAAGCGTTCGATCAGGCGCGCGAATGCGGCCTTATCGGCGAAAACGTTCTCAGCCGCGGCTTTAATTTTGACATCAAACTCAAAATGGGAGCGGGCGCGTTCGTCTGCGGCGAGGAGACGGCCTTGATTCACTCCATTGAAGGCCGGCGCGGGATGCCGCGTCCACGCCCGCCGTTTCCCGCGGTGCAGGGCCTTTTCGGAAAACCGACCATCATAAACAACGTTGAAACGCTTTCAAATCTGCCGATCATCCTTGACCACGGCGCGGACTGGTACGCCGCGATGGGAACGGGTGGCAGTAAAGGAACCAAGGTATTCGCCCTTTCCGGCATGGTGCGCCGCACCGGTCTTGTCGAAATCCCGATGGGAACGACGCTGCGCGAAGTCGTCTACGACATCGGCGGCGGCATTCCAGACAACAAAAAATGCAAGGCCGTCCAGATCGGCGGCCCGTCAGGAGGCTGCGTACCAGAAGCGTATCTGGACATTCAGGCCGACTATGAAAAACTCAAGGCTTTCGGAACGATCATGGGTTCGGGGGGATTGGTCGTGGTTGACGAATCCACCTGCATGGTTGATTTCGCGAAATATTTCATGGAATTTATCCAGTCCGAAAGCTGCGGCAAGTGTATTCCCTGCCGTGAAGGAACGCGGCGGATGCTGGAGATTCTGGAAAGCATCACCCGTCCCCGGCACAAAGAAAAAGATTTTGATCCGCTTCTGCGCGTGCAGGGCATCATGCGTCTGAAGGAACTGGCGGAAACCATCCGGGCTGCCAGCCTGTGCGGCCTTGGACAGTCGGCGCCGAATCCGGTGCTCAGCACCCTGCAATGGTTCCGTGACGAATACGAGGCGCATATTTTTGAACGCCGCTGCCCGGCCGGTTCCTGCAAGGATCTGGTAGGCGCGCCCTGTCAGAACGGATGCCCGGTCGGCACCGAGGCATGGCGCTATGTCGCTCATGTGGCTCTTGGCGAATACGCGGACGCTTATAAGGTCATCCGCGACGCAAACCCGTTCCCGTCCGCCTGCGCGCGCGTCTGTAATCATCCCTGCGAGGAAGTCTGCCGCGCCGGAGCGACCGGGGGCGAGCCGATCGCCATCCGCGGCCTGAAGCGATTTGTCGTTGATACGGTAAAGCCGCCCGCGCCCGCGCCGGTTCCCGCGCGCGCCGACGCCGCGAATATCGCCGTGATCGGCGCCGGGCCGGCCGGTCTTGCGGCAGCCAACGCGCTTTCGCTGAAAGGCCACAATGTGACGGTGTTCGAGCGGGAAAAGAAGGCCGGCGGTATGCTGGTTTCCGCGATTCCCGAATACCGCCTGCCAAAGGCGATTCTCGCGGAGGAAATAGAATCCCTTCTTAACGACAACATTCAGATACACTACAAAAAGACACTGGGGAAGGATTTCACGGTCGATTCGCTTTTAAAGGAAGGATACAACGCCGTCTTTATTTCCACCGGATCACATGCCAGCAAAAAACTTGATCTGCCCGGCGAGAACGCCGAGGGCATCATACCCGGCATTAAATTTCTGAAAACCTGCAACCTTAGCGGCAAATCCCTTGCCAAAGGCAAAGTGGGCATCATCGGCGGCGGAAACTCCGCCATGGATGCCGCGCGTGTCGCCGTGAGGCAGACCGGCGTGGAAAGCGTGACTATTTTCTATCGCCGCACGCGGGAAAGTATGCCGGCCTACGAGGAAGAAATACACGCCGGCCTTGAAGAAGGAATTATCCTTGAAACGCTCGTAACGCCGGTGGCCGTCGGAAAGACGGACAGCCGCCTGACGTCCATGACCTTCCTGCGCAACGAACTGGGCGCGCCGGACAACTCCGGACGCCGCAAACCGGTTCCGATCAAAGGTTCCGAGTTTGAAGCGCCCCTTGACACGCTGATCGTCGCGATAAGCGAGGAGCCGGAAACGGCTGGCATGGACGGCGTAGCTCTCAGCAAGTGGGGATCGGTCGAGGTAAACGCCGAATCGCTGGCGACAAACATTGAGGGCGTTTTTGCCGGCGGCGACGTTGTAACGGGGCCAAGCACCGTAGTCGAAGCCATCGCCGCGGGAAAGAAAGCC
>JAIRVC010000169.1 GCA_031254095.1 Acidobacteriota bacterium | reverse complement strand
TATCGCCCTTGGCGCGGTAATCGCCGATACTCTGAACAGGAATTGAGACGCCTTTGGCAAAATCAGGGATATTGAACCGGGCGCTTCGAATCTGCTCAATCAAAAATGTCGGCGTCCCCGTCCGGAACCAGTAATAACCAAATGTTTGACTGGCAAAAGTATTAAGGACGCTGAACGGGTTGTAAACCGTTTCGGCGGCCGGAGCAAAGCTATAACCATTGTAGCGTTTACGCATTTCGTCCAAAGCTTCTTCGCGGGTCATGCTATTGCTATCGGCTAATACCTGGATTTCCGGCTCAAAATTTGCCGCCAGTTCTATCTCGGAAATACCGCAGACTCCAGCGAACGCCTTGTCCATGCTTATATCTCTAAGCTGGTTCATATCGCTGAATATGCTCACATGTGAAAATTTTGTCACGCCGGTAATGAAAACAAAGCGGAGCCAGGAATCGGCGGATTTCAAAACACCGTAAAAACTCTTGAGTACCGCCCGGAATTCTTCCTGAATCGCGTCATTCTCAAGATGCTGAACAAGCGGTTTGTCGTATTCGTCAATAAGAACGACGACATTTTTACCGGTCTTTTCCGCCGCACGGCGTATAAGGCTGTTAAAGCGGTTTGCCAGAGGTTCGTCGGCGGCATCCGCGCCCCATTCGCTTTCAAGTACCCTCAACTGGCTCGAAAGGCTCGCTTTCAGTTCGGCTGCGGAACCGTATTCGCCGACATTAAGATCAATAAGGAAAACCGTATGCGCCGTCCAGTCTTTTTCCAGCCCGGCAATCGCGAGCCCATGAAATAGTTCTTTTTTCCCTTCAAAATACGCCTTTAGCGTTGAAACCATCAGGCTCTTTCCAAAACGCCGAGGTCTGCTAAGAAAATAAGGCTTCCCCTGTTTCGCCATTCGGTGGATATAGGCGGTCTTATCCACGTAGACACAGTTGTTGTCCCGTATATACTTAAAATCCTGAATGCCGATGGGAAGATTTCGTGTTTCCATATTTTTAACTATCGCGGGAAACCGTCGTGATTGCAAGCGAAATAAAAACGGCTTTCGGAACGGCCTCTGAACATACCTGGCCCGGATATTTCATAAGAATTCGTAGCGAGGCGGCGCGAACGGGCGTGGATACAAGGCGCGCGACGTGAGGACGACGCAGGCATGTTAGACGATATGTCGAGGAGGCCAAACGAGCGCAACGCAGTAGACATGCATGGTTGCGCCGCCGCAGTAGAATTCTTATGAAATATCCGGGCTAACCATTCCGAAAGCCGGAAAAGGTAAAACAGCGGAAGTAGCTGCAAAAGGAAGGTTTGCAATTACTTCCGCTGTTTGCAGTTTAGTACATGCCGCCCATGCCGCCGCCGGGAGGCATCGCGGGGGCTTTTTCGGGTTCCTTGATCTCGTATATCAGGGCTTCCGTAGTCAGAAGCAGCGCCGCGATGGAAGCGGCGTTCTGCAACGCAGAACGGGTCACCTTGGTCGGATCAATCACGCCGGACTCTACCAGATTTTCATATTTTTCGGTATCGGCGTTGAATCCGAAATTCGAATCGCTGTTCTGAACCACCTTTTCGGTAACCACCGCGCCTTCGAGACCGGCGTTGAACGCGATCATGCGGAGCGGTTCTTCAAGCGCCCTGCGGACGATGCTGATGCCGACCCGTTCGTCGTCGGCCACTTTCAACTTTTCCAGCGCCGGAATGCAGCGGAGCAGCGCGACGCCGCCGCCGGGAACAATTCCTTCCTCAACCGCGGCGCGGGTGGCGTGCATGGCGTCTTCAACGCGGGCTTTCTTTTCTTTCAGCTCGGTTTCGGTAGCCGCGCCGACCTTGATGACGGCGACGCCGCCGACCAGCTTGGCAAGCCGTTCCTGCAATTTTTCACGGTCGTAGTCAGAGGTGGTTTCGTCGATCTGTACGCGAAGCTGTTTGACGCGGCCTTCAATGTCGGCGTGTTTGCCGGCGCCTTCGATGATCGTGGTGTTGTCCTTGTCGATCATGATCTTTTTGGCGCGGCCAAGATCGTCCATGTGGACGCTTTCCAGCTTGATGCCGAGGTCTTCGGAAATCACCTTGCCGCCGGTCAAAATGGCGATATCTTCCAGCATGGCTTTGCGGCGGTCGCCGAATCCGGGCGCCTTGACGGCGGCGATGGACAGCGTGCCGCGCAGCTTGTTGACAACCAGCGTCGCAAGGGCTTCGCCTTCAATATCTTCGGCGATAATCAGGAAAGGCCGCCCGCTCTTTGCCACCTGCTCAAGCAGGGGAAGCAGATCCTTCATTGAACTGATCTTCTTTTCATAGAGCAGAATCAGGCAGTCGTTCAGTTCGACTTCCATTCTCTCCGGATCGGTCACGAAATAGGCGGAGAGGTAGCCGCGGTCAAACTGCATACCTTCGACCACTTCCAGCGAGGTTTCAATCGACTTGGCTTCTTCAACCGTGATGACGCCGTCTTTGCCGACTTTCTTCATCGCTTCGTCGATAATGCCGCCGATGGTTTTGTCGTTGTTGGCCGAAACGGTTCCAACTTGTGAAATCATCTCGCCCTTGACAGGCTTTGACAGCTTTTTCAGTTCTTCGACAGCCGCGACGACGGCTTTTTCAACGCCGCGTTTGATTGCCATCGGGTTGGCGCCAGCGGCCACGTTTTTCACGCCTTCGCGGAAAATGGCCTGCGCCAGCACTGTCGCCGTTGTGGTGCCATCGCCGGCCACGTCGGAAGTTTTCGCGGCGACTTCACGCACCATCTGCGCGCCCATGTTTTCCATCGGATCCGCCAGTTCGATTTCCTTGGCAACGGTAACGCCGTCCTTGGTAATGGTCGGGGAACCGAATTTCTTGTCCAGAACGACATTGCGTCCCTTGGGACCCAGCGTAACCTTTACGGCGTCCGCAAGCTGATTCACGCCGCGGAGAATCGCCTGACGGGACTGCTCACCATGAATAATTTCTTTTGCCATACTTTAAAATGCTCCTTGTCTTTATTTAATGTGTTATGTGGCTGATGCCCGTTAAGTTCTTATCCGACGATCGCGAGAATTTCGTCTTCCCGCATGATCAGGTACTCCTGGCTGTCAATCTTGATTTCTGTTCCGGAATATTTCCCAAAAAGGATACGATCTCCGGCTTTCACATCCAAAGCAGCGCGCTGCCCGGAATCGGTTGTTTTTCCGGGACCGGCGGCGACCACTTCGCCCTCCATCGGTTTTTCCTTGGCCGTGTCGGGAATGATGATGCCTCCCTTGACCACTTCCTTTTCCTCAATGCGTTTTACAAGCACCCGATCGTGCAAAGGTCTAACGTTCATTTGCTATCTCCTCCTAGATTCATGTGTTAAAAAAGAAGTACTACTGCGTTTCCCTAAACCAGCCAACATGCGATGCGGTCTGTTTTTGTTAGCACTCCCTTAGAGCGAGTGCTAATAGTAAGACGCAAACCTTTTGTTGTCAACCGCGCGACCCGCGAATTTTTGAATTTATTTAAAGTCTGCGGGAAATCCTCAATGGGTTTCGTCCTGGCGGCGAATTCTATAAACATTAAAGTTAATATCGCCCTTGTGTTCAGGCAAACGGTAAAAGCAGATTTTTTGAAATTTTTTCCTGACTTACAGTTCCCACAGGGCGGCAATTGGAACGGCATACATGTTTCCGCCGAGAGGCAAAATATCCTGCCCGGAATGTAAAACTATGCCCGTAAAGGGTTTATCCGGGACGATGTTGTTTTTGAACCAGACCATATGGCGGCAATCATCCGTCGAAAACAAAGATCCGGCTTTTACTTCCATACCAAGCAGTTCGCCCCGATCATTTTCAACGATAAAGTCAATTTCCCGGTTCTGCCTGTCGCGATAATGATAGAACCTGTAGCCGTCATATAAATCTATCTGTGCCGCCAGTTCATTGAAGACGAAAGTTTCAACGATTTTTCCCGATCGGTCGGCGTCGAGCAAAATGTTGTCCATGCGCCACTGTAATAGACTGGCCATGAATCCGGTATCGGTTGCAAAGATTTTTTCCCTGCGTCCCACTCTGTCATAATCCGTTTTCAGCCAGGGCGGCAACCTTTCAAACAGATGTAAAGCCAACAAAGCATTGATGTAGCTTTCAACCGTTTTGCGTGAAACGGATAGTTTGCCGCAAATTCCGGCAATATCCATTAATTTACCCGACCAGGCGGCTAAAACGTCAAGAAGACTGCGTAGGGCGCCCTGTCGCTGAATATTTGCGATGTCCCGCAAATCCCGGTTTAACAAACGCTCCGCGTAGTCCGCGTGCCAGCGTTCACGCGCGGTTATGGGCAGTTTGACAACTTCGGGATACCCACCCCGAAACGCCAGATCAACAATCGCCGCCTTATCGTATCCTTTGATTTGGGATGGCCAGTCTTTCGTGAAAGCTCTCTCGAAGAAAGAAGGCCGTTTATCCAGCAATTCACCCATAGTCAAAGTTCTCAACCGCATATGGGAAATTCTGCCCGCCAGGCTGTCGGATACGGCAGGGAGAGTTCTTATATCGGCGGAGCCTGTTAAAAGAAACTGCCCCGGCATACTGTTTTCATCCACGGCCTGCTTGATTGCAGTCAACAGCAGCGGCGCTTTCTGGATTTCATCTATAATCATCGTTCCTTCGGCGTGGCGCACAAAGCCGGACGGATCGCTTAGAGCTACTCTCAACAAAGCGTCGTTGTCAAGGGTTCTGAATACGTCTTTCTTTGTCGCGACCTGTTTTGCCAGGGTCGTTTTGCCGCTTTGCCGGGGACCCGATATAACGACCACACGCCGCGCCTTTAAGGTTTTCCTGATCAAATCCTTTTGCCATCTGGCATATTCTTTAGCCATAATTCGATTCCGCGCCGAAAGTTACAACCTGAATGTACCCACGCCCACGCGTTTTTGTCAATGACACATGCGCGTTTTTATCAACGGAACAGGTGCGTTTTTGTCAATGGTTTACCTTTGCGGTTGTCAGGATTCCAATTTCGTCATGAATTCGAAAATACCTGTTTCTCATAATTTTCTAAATGTTGGGTTTTGGCAGTTAAAACCGTGTTGAAATCCAAATATTTATACAATTGATTATGCAGGACTTACAGTCGCAACCCCCGTGAGCGGTTACAGCAGGATAGGTATTTAACCCGCGTTTTCCTGATGAAAGCCTAATAAATCCCTAATGAATGCCCGCCGTCTATCGTGATAATGTCGCCGGTTATATGATTGGCGGCATCGGAGGCAAGGAATACCGCCAACGCTCCCACTTCAAGAGGCGTTCCCAACCGGCCGTCGGGCGTCACTCCGGCCATGCCGCCCAGCGTTGTTTCGTCAAGCCTTGTCATAGCTTCCGACCATGTATAACCCGGCGCGATTGCGTTTATCTGGATGTTATATTTTGCCAGTTCCAGCGCCATGGCCCTCGTAAACTGGTTGACTCCAGCTTTTGCCGTACAATAAGGCGCAAGGTTTATCAGCCGGTTTGCCATAGTTCCCAGATTCGAGCTTATGTTGATTATCTTACCGCCCCTTCCCGTGTCGCGCATGTGCATGCCCGCAAGGCGCGTCATCATAACTACGCCGTGTAGATCCATGTCTATACATTTAAAATATTCGGAAAGCTCGTCGTCCATATCAAGCAGGTCTCCGTTTGGAGTCGCGCCGGCATTGTTGACAAGAACATTGATCTGTCCGTAGTCTCTTATGATTTTCCCTGTAACGTCTTTACATTCAGCCATATTGGAGACATCAGCCCTGTAGAATCCGCATGTTGCGCCATATTTACCGGAAAGTCTTGCCGCGGCGGCGGAACCGCTGGATTCATCGCGGGAAATAATGGCGACATTCGCGCCCTGTTCCGCAAAGGCGGCCGCGATTCCAAATCCTATGCCCTTGCTGCCGCCAGTAACAACAACCGTCTTTCCCCGCACCGCAAAGGCGTTTTTCATGGATGTAATAATCATAACGCGCTTCTATTTCCTTCGAGTAAACGTCAGAATCCTATACGCCGTTTTTCTTTATCCGGCGGTATGATTAATTGACGCAGGGTTTCGATAATATCGTTAAGCGCCGCATCATGCTTCCCGACGGCGCTTTCAAGCTCCGCCACTTTGGCGGCAAGCTCTTTATAGGCCGGTATGGTTTGCCGCAGCCAGACAAAGGCGCGGATGATCATTCGGCTGATTTCCTCGGCTCGCGCGGATTTGAGTACACTGGAGAGCATGAGCGCCCCATGTTCAGTGAAGACATACGGGGAATAGCGCCGGCCGCCATGTTTTGAGGTCACATTTTGTGACCTCAAAACGCCCCACTCTTTGGTGGATAATTGAAAAACGAAACTCTCAAACCTTGTGGGATTACGCCTAACAGCCTGCAGGAGGGCCTTGGTGGACACCCCGTACAAAACAGCAAGGTCGGCGTCGAGCATGACACGCTGCCCGCGCAACTCAAAGATGCGCTGAACAATGGCATCCATGGTTAATGCTGGATACTCAGGCGGTTTTTCTTTCATAGCCGGTTTCTTCACTCTCTTTCCCGAATATTTCTTTTGCAGGGCCGTGCTCGATAATTTGTCCCTGCCGCATGACGTAGATATAGTGGCTTAGCGCCCTCACAATTTTCATGTCATGGCTGATAAACAGATACGCCATCCCGTAAGCCTTCTGGAGATTACGGAGTAGTTCAACAAGCTGCGTCTGCACAAACCGGTCAAGAGAAGCTGTCGGCTCATCAAGAATGATCAATTTTGGCCTGAGCGCCAGCGCGCGCGCCAAAGCCACGCGCTGACGCTGACCGCCGGACAGTTCATGGGGCAGCCGATCCAGCATTTGCGCGGGCAATCCCACATCGCGCAACGCGGCAATAGTTGCACCGCGCAGTCTGTCGCGCCGCATTTCGGGATAATGGAGCCGCAATCCTTCGCCAATGATTTCTTCCACGGCCATGGCAGGATTCAGCGCGCCTGACGAATCCTGAAAAACAGGCTGATAGTAGCAGCGCATTTGCCGAACCGCTTTCGGACTCAAATCGTTTATCGCGTTGCCGTTGAAAAAAATATTCCCCTTGTTTTTCTCCAGCCTCAATAAGGCCATGCACAGGGTTGTCTTTCCGGATCCCGATTCGCCGACTATGCCGACAGTTTGCCCGCGGCGTATGACAATCGAAACATCTTTAACCGCCGATGTATGCTCTTTCCTGAAAAAGCCTTTTTTAACCGGAAAATCGACGGATAAATTTTCGGCGGCCATAATTACAGGCGCATCGGGCGCAAAATCCGGCGGCATTTCTCCATAGCCAGCCATAACAAGGCGCTTCGTGTAAGAATGTTTTGGATTCCTCAAAATATCGCCGGCCGTGCCCGTTTCGACGATTTTGCCGGCCTTCATAACAGCCACGCGGTCGGCAATCCTTTCAACGATGCCAAGGTCATGCGTTATGAAAAGGATGGACATCCGCGTCCGGGACTGGATGTCTTTCAAAAGATCAAGTATCTGCGCCTGTACGGCAACATCCAGCGAGGTGGTCGGCTCATCGGCGATCAGCAGTTCCGGATCGTTTGCCAAGGCTATGGCTATCATAACGCGCTGACGCTGGCCGCCGGAAAATGTATGCGGATAATCTCCCATTCTGGATTTGGCTTCCGGCAATCCCGCAATATCAAACAGTTCGGCCGCCCTCTCCATGACCTCCCTGCGGCCTGACCGGCGGTGGCGCGTTATGACTTCCGCGACCTGTTCGCCAATGGTATGCAGTGGATTCAGGGAATTCGCGGGATCCTGAAATATTGTGGAAATACGGTTACCGCGGATATTTCGCATTTCCGATTCCGGAATAGTCAGAAGGTTTTTTCCATTGAATTCCACGCAACCTTCGGGAGGCAGAGCGTTACCGGGAAGCAATCGGGGAATGGACATTGCCGTTGCCGTTTTTCCCGAACCCGACGCTCCCACCAGCGCAAGGATTTCTTTTCTATGAATGACCAGATCAATCCCCCGCACGGCATGAATAAAGCCTTTGGGCGTGGAAAAACGTACCGACAGGTCATTAATGCTTAGAAGCGGTTGCGGATTCATTATTTTTTACCGGTATTACAAGGAAATGTTGAATAAATGGCTGTGCGGGATGAAGTGCGAGGCGCACGGAGCGCAGGAACCGAAGCATATACAGAAATATGTTGAGGTTACGAGCACCGCGC
>JAIRVC010000035.1 GCA_031254095.1 Acidobacteriota bacterium | reverse complement strand
GGATAAAACAGCAGTAACAATAACGCCTGTGAATTCTGTTGAAAATCCCGTATTTTCTTTAAATCCACAGTGATGGCCGTTGGATGATTTTTTGAGAAACAAGTGGAAATTCGATTTTTATTGTTAAAAAAACTTTTCGCAAAAAATTTCACACCATGATTAACAATTTTTTCACAGAAGCAAATATGTGGAAAATTTATGAAAACTAAAATAAATCAATCACTTATTATGTGGAAATCCTGTGAAAAAGCAGGAGGCAACCTCCGAAAACCCCAAACTCTGCGTTACGCTCCTTCGGAAAAATGCTCATTTACGTAAATATGTAAACTCCGCTTTTGCCTCAGTCGCAAGCCTTGATTTTGGGGTTTTCGGAGGTTGCCTCTCATAGTTAAAAATTCGATTATTTCCCCCAGAGCATATGAAAGATATGTCCGAGTTCGGGCAGAATAATTGATTTCATCGCCAGTTCGCAAGCGCGGGAACTGCCCGGAAGGCAGAAAAGGATCTTTCCGTTTATGGAGCCCGCGATTGCTCTGGAGAGTATAGCCGCGCTTTTGACCTGCGCGTAACTGAGCTGCGTGAAAAGCGCGTTAAATCCGGGAAGCTCCTTTTCGAGCAGATCGCGCACGGCCTCGATGGTTACGTCCGTCGGCGAAAGCCCTGTTCCTCCGGTGGTTATAATCAAATTGACGTTTTTATCATTTGCCAGTTTGCGCACGGCGGCGCGCAAGCGTGGTTTGCCGTCCGGAAGCAACCGGCGCGCGACAACCACATGTCCCTGTTTTTCGAGAAGCTCCTGAATGATGTCTCCTGATTTATCGGGCGCCGGGTCTTTATCTTTTGCCCGCGAAGTCGAGAGGGTGATAACGACGGCTTTAACGGAAGCGGCGGCGTGCTTTTTATGCGCCGCCGCGGAATTTGCTGTTTTCTTTTCAGCCATGGATATATTTCCTCATTTTTTAATTTCTGCGGCTCTCATAACAGCTTTTACAATAATCGGCCAGCAGTCCGCCCTGGGATTGATCAACTTAAAATGATCCGCCCTTTGAATTTCAATTAACTCTACATCCGCCCCGGCAATAAAAGCCGCATTATAATAACTCTGACTGATGCCGATAGGCACATTCAAATCACAGCCGCCGTGGATCAGGATTTGCTCTGACTGGATTGAGAGTAATTGAATTGGCGAAGCTGCTGCGTAACGTTCAGGAACTTCCAGCGGCGTTCCTCCCATTAAATCACAAACGGGATTATCCGGCGCGGCGCCGCTCATTTCTGAAATTCTCATGCGATGCGTAGATTCCATCAAAGAAAAATCGCATACGCCTGCCAGGCTGACAACTGTTTTAATAGCAAGCGGATTATCGGTCGTTTTAAGAATACTGTCTTCCGGAAGAAGATGACGAGCCGCAAGCCATAAACCGATGTGACCGCCTGCCGAATGCCCGGCAATAACCACACGGCTTAAATCAAGATTATTTTCTTCGGCAATTTCACGTAAATAATCAGCCGCGTTTGCCGCGTCAATGAGCGTCCCCGGCCAACCGCCGCCTTCTTCTCCAACGCGACGATATTCAATGTTCCAGACGGCAGTTCCCCTTGCCGTTAAATCCTCCGCTAAAGGATTCATGATATTCAAAGAAACTCGATTCTTCCAAAAGCCGCCATGAACACTGATAACTACAGGAAACGGCCCTTTTCCTTCCGGAAGCCTCAACTCGGCAAATTGCGACGATTCATTGCCATAACCGTATCTTTTCGCTTCGTAATTCATTGCTTTTATCCACTCCTTGCATTGCTCGATCTACATCTCCACCCATTTCCCATGCCCCTCCCATACGCGCAATGTAAATGGAAAGGATATGTGTTCAGAAAGTTTGTTCTTGATGGCCTCGCATATGTTTTCGACGGAGGGAAAATCCATGAAGTCGTTCAGGGTTTTGTGGTCGAAAAAGTCAAGGCCGGTCTTGATGGATTTTTTCAACTCCCCGAAATCAATGATCATTCCGGACTCGTTTTTTTCTCCCTCGATTACGACTTCGATTTTATAGGTATGTCCGTGCAACGCTCCGCATTTGTCATGCCCGGGTATGTAGTGGGCGCAGTCGATATAGTCTATCACTCCCAATTTCATTTCAGCGCTTCCAGAATAAATGTTTACTCACGGGTTATTTCTTCTTTGTCTTTGAAGCCGGCCTGGAAAACAGGTCGTCCCGGAGATTGTTGTTGTAAGAAAGTTTCAAAAAAAACTGCTGCGATGAGCGGCGGCCATTGGAATAACTGTCAATGCGCATCGGCGTCAGTATGTCCTGAATTTTGTGCCACTGGCTGTATTCGTCGGCCATGCGCACGCGGACGCCGCGTTCGTTTACCCTCTGGGATTCGACCTTGACCGGCAGTTTTGAAATGCGGTCAAAATATACGACCACTTCGTCGTTTCCCGGATCGATTAGCCGTACAACCTCGCGCGTAACATCCGCGCCTTCTCCCGCTCCGAGGTAAAACAGTTTGTTTTGCGGGTCATTCCAGCGGAAACGCAAAATGTTATCGAGGCTGTGATTCGCGGCAGCCCAGAAACTTTTCATGTCGTCTTCCGTGGCTTCTCTCGCCTCCAGTTCGCCTTCCATAATCCAGCCTTCATTTTTTTCAAGATCGAAAATGGTTATTTCCAGTTCACTCTTTTTATTGCCGAGTTCAAAACGGCTCTTGTCCGGAAGCCTCGTGTAATCGGTAAATTTGATCAGCCCGGATGACTCGCCGCGGTTGTTGAACATAAAGAACTGCCCTTCGGAAACGATGTTGCGAACACCCATATAGGCGTCCCCGCCCATGGCCGCTATCGCGCCCTCAAAAAGAGCCCGTATCTTTTCCTCGCTCGTTTCATCTCCGCGCGCCGCCGGAAGGATTAGACAGAAAATCAAAACCGTTGAAAATCCAAGCCGCCCTATCGTCCGTTTCATTGTCACCGCCATGTTTTTGCGCTCAGCCGCCGCAATAAATATCATTTCTAAAGATAGCATATCCGGGAAATATTTATGACGCGGCAGGGCGGCTTTGCGTTCAGGAGGTTTCGTGGTAGTGTAGGTTTTTCGGAAAACCGGAAATAAGGTAGCCGCCTCAAGGCAGTCAGTGGTTAGTGATCAGTGGTCAGAAAATCCGCAGTGAACCATCTTTGGGGTTAACTTTTTAAAATGAAGTTATAGGTAAGGAGACCGGATATGATACTTCCTATAAAAAATATGTCGGGCGCGTTCAACGTAAAAGGGCAGAATGTGGTTGTAACGGGCGGCAATCGCGGCATCGGGCTCGGGATCAGCGAGGCATATGCCCAGAGCGGCGCGAATGTCGCCGTTCTCTGCAGGGGCAGTGAAAGCGGCGAGGCGGCGGTTGAGAACCTGAGGCAATATGGGACGAAATGTTTCTTCACCTATTGCGACGTGGGCGACGCGGGCAGCGTAAAAACGGCGGCAGACGAGGTTTTCAGGCAATTTGAAAATGTGGATGTCCTTGTCAACAACGCTGGCGTCTCCAC
>JAIRVC010000029.1 GCA_031254095.1 Acidobacteriota bacterium | reverse complement strand
CGTCCATACCGCCTTGTATATTATAGCAACCTTTAAATACGCCGCCTGAACAGGCGCAGGTGCCGACGGCAACCACGAATTTGGGATTTGCCATCTGCTCGTAAACGCGCACAAGGCGTGATTCAATCTGCCTTGTCAACGGACCGGAACAGAGCAGAACATCCGCGTGGCGCGGCGTTCCTCGCAGAAGGACGCCGAAACGCTCCAAGTCGAATCTTGGCGTTATGGCGGCTACAATCTCAATATCGCAGGCGTTGCACGCCCCGGTGTTAAAATGAATAATCCAGGGAGATTTTATGCGCGACCAGGTTGCAAGATTACTGATAAGACCCATGATGCACTACCTCTTGAACAGAATAAAAAGGCTTACGGACGCTGAAACCAGGTACCCCACGCCTACCCAGATCGCCCCGGCGTCTCCTCTCGGATACGTCGCCACGACCAGCGCCACAACGTGCATGATCGTGAAAAAAAAGGCAAACGGGAAAAACTGGCTGTAATTCGGATTGACGCGGGAATCACCGCCGAGGTCATGCCCGCAGGCGTAAGATTCCGTCTTGCCTTTCTCTTTCGGCCATTTTTCGCCCGACGATAAAACCTTGAGGCCGGCATATTGCAGCCACACAAAGACGAAAATAATCAGAAACGCTATGGGCGGCAATAAAAGCAGGTAATCATTCATGTTCTATTTCCCTAACCTTTCAGATTACGCAGCGAACGAATGTTTACCGTTCCGTTGCTGCGGTACGCCGCGATAACCACCCCGGCCGCAACAGCGATAATCACGACCTCAACTACGATCATGGTGATTATTATCGGCTGAATGATGTTTGTCCGGCCGGTCAGATACCCGGCCGCGACCAGCAGAAGCGTCACGCCCTTGGTAAGAATCTCCATTCCGATCAGAATGCGCAAAAGGTTGCGCGTAACCAGAAGGTAATAAATCCCGATGATGAAAAGGAGGATCACAAAAGACGCAAGAACCCAAAACATCGACATGATTTCCATTTAGTCAGCGCTCCCTTTCCGATTCATGTATTCCTTAAACAAAACGACGATGCCGAAAACGCCGACCAGTATCATTATCGCCTGACCTGCAAGGTCAATCCGGCGCTCGTCCCACATGACTTCAAGCATGGTAAGCGGCGAACCGTCCGGGGGGGGCGGCGATACGGGCAAGCCGGTCCGGTTCACCCACAGCAGAATACCGGCGATAACCAGCAGGAGCGGAAGCGGAAGATACTTTTTTAACCGCCGCTTCCTCCGTAAGCCGAGATCTTCCCCGCGCGTGTGTCCTTCCGGCTTAATCATGCTGATGGCGCTTATAAAAACCACCGTGATAAGGCCGGCGCAGACCGAAAGCTCGAATACCGCCGCCAGCGGCGATCCCAGCAGAAAAATGACGATGGAGAGAAACACGCTCGTCAGCGCCAATCCGAGCGCCGACTTGAGAATATCCGTCGCCATAACCGCCCAGAGGGCGGAAAGCGTCATAAGCGCGAGCGAAATAAAAATAAAAAAATCATTTGGAGAAATCGTCATAACAGGCTCTCCAGAGGAACGAGAAAAGTGCCTAAAAGCCACGGGAATATCAGGCCGATAACCAGCGTGATGACCGCCAGCACGACCGCCGGAACAAGCGCGCGAAAATCGGCTTCACGGATTTCCTCAAGACCGGCCGCCAGTTTCCCGAAGAACACGCGGCGTTGCATCGAAAGGAAATACGCCAGAGTCATCAAACTGAGCAGAATCGCGATTATGGCCACCGTCGGCGAACCGGACTGCCAGACGCCGAGTATTATCAAAAGCTTGCTCCAGAATCCCGACAGCGGCGGAACTCCGGCGGTCGAAAGGAACGCGAGCACCGAGGTGAAACCGGTCACCGGCATTTTGTTTGAAAGACCGCCCAGCCTGTCCATGTCAACCGTTCCGGATTGTTTCTCCACAGCGGCCGCGTTCACAAAAAGAAGCGTTTTAAAAACCGAATGGTTGAAAATGTGGAATATCGCGCCGACCACGCCGAAAACATTGGCCGAACCAAGCCCAATGATTATGTATCCGATCTGGCTGATGCTCGAATACGCCAGCATTCTTTTAAAATCTTTCTGCCCCAGCGCCGCGAAAGCGCCGACGGCGATCGAAAGCATACCGAAGCCCAGCAAAACAGGCGAAGGTTTGTCAAAGCCAAAAACGTTTTGCGCGAGCTGAACCAGCGTAAAAACGCCCGCCGCCTTGGTTACGATGCCGCCAAGCAGTACGGAAGCGGCCGTGGGCGCGGACGAATAAGCATCGGGCAGCCAGCCGTGAAATGGAACAATGCCGCCCTTTATAAAGAGGCCGGCGACGAACAGGCAGACGGCAAAGAGCGCGAACCTCGACGCGCCCGCGTCAAGCTGCCCGGAAGTCAGGCAGGCGCGGACCGTATGATAATCAAGACTGCCGCAGGTCATGAATAACAGGGCAATGGAAGACAAAATCAGCACGGTGGCTATGGCGGAAAGAAGCACGTATTTGAAAGCCCCTTCAATACCGGCCTTTGTTTTTTCCAGCGCGATCAAAATGAAGGACGAGGCGGCTACTATCTCAAGAAAAACATACAGCGTGAAAAGATCCCGCGAGAACACGACGCCGTTCATTCCTACCATGCAAAGCAACAACAGATTGTTGAAAATGAACTGCCTGTTTTTGTCGGAGAACAGGTATTGGCCCACCCAGAAAGCGGAAAAAACCACCAGCGCTATTGAAACAAACATTACGGCGGACAGGTCGCTGGGAACGATTTCCCAGTTCAGAATCCGCTTAACCGGATCAAAACCGAAAAGCCAGGAACTCTGCGACGTCGTCAGAACATAAACGCCCGAAATAACCGTCAGAGCCATGCCGCACCAGAAACTCAAGGCGTTGGCCAGTTTTCTGGGCAGCAGATTCAGGATCAGAACGACTACCAGAGGAACCGCTATAAAAAGGGTTATCACGTCAGAACTCCTCCACTACAGACGACCCGTCATGCAGGCGATAATTACGAGCGCGAGGCCGGCCAGCGACCAGGCAAGATATGTAACATGGCTTCCGTTGTGCAGCGAGCGGATGACGGCGGAAATCCCCATCGCGGCAAATGGAATGATTTTGCTGAAAAAGAAATCTATGCCCCTGTCGATGCCCCATCCAATATACGCCACGACACGGCCAACATTCTTTGCCCAGTTGTAAGGATCGAAATATCTCTTTTCCGCGGCATCATACACCTGGTGCAGTCCGGGCGCGTAGTGAACATGATCGACCGCGCCAAGCCCGTTGCCGGTTTTCTTTACCCCGACGAAATGGTTGATAACCGCCAGCGCGAGAGCGACGACGGTTCCGCCCACAAGGACGATATTAAAATGGAAACCCGAAAAGTCGTGTCCTTCAAGGCGCGCGCCGAGAACCGGCTGAATAAATTCACGCAACGGAAACACATTGCCCAATCCGAAGAAAAGGCAGAGCGCCGCAAGAATCATTCCCGGCACAAGCATCGCCGCGGGCGCTTCTTTTACCTTGCTCACATCGCCGCGCTTGTCCACATAAGCGGCGTGACCGAGCTTCAGGAAAGAAGCCGCCGTCATGACCGACCCAAGAACGGCCGCGAGGTAAAATATCGTTCCCCGCTCAAGCGCGCCGTCATAAACCATTTCTTTTGAGAAAAATCCATTGAACGGCGGCACGCCCGAAATGGACGCGGCGGCGATAATGAAGATGATAAACGTGAGCGGCATTTGCGATTTCAGCCCGCCGATCTTTTTCAGGTCGGTCGTCCCCGCCTGCCTCTCCATCGAGCCGCCGGTCAAAAACAGGCAGCATTTGTAGAGGGTATTGTTGATCATGTGAAACAGGCCGCCGACAATGCCGACGGGGGTGCAGGTGCCGATGCCGAGAATCATGTAGCCGACCTGACTGATCGCGTGATACGAAAGGAGGCGCTTGTAATCCTTTTGAATCAGCGCCATCGCCACCGCCAGAACAATCGTTAAGGCGCCGATGATCATAAGCATTGTGGAGCCCCAAGACATTCCGTCAAGTTCAAAAATATCGAGCGTAATACGGACAAGAAGGTAGATGCCAAGCAGTTTTTCCAGCGCTCCCGGGAAAAACGACATAAACGGCATTGGCGCGTCTGACGCGGCGTCGGGAATCCATGTATGAAACGGCATGGCGCCGGCCTTGGAAATCGCGCCGATTACGAGCAGCACAAACGCGAGGCCGCCCAAGCCTTCCATGGAAACTTTCATATCCGATATCGTCGCCGTTTTAGCGAGATAAATCGCCGTCCCGATACCGAACATCATGCACAAGTCCGTAACGCCGGCAATAATTGCCGCCTTTATCGATGTCCTGTAGGCGTTCGCGCCCCCGAGATAAATCATGCCGAACATAATCCCAAGGAGCCCTTCCCAGAAGAAAAGCAAAAGGATCAGGTTGTCGGCAAAAACCACGCCGTTGACAAAGCCGATCGTCAGCAGAAAGTACGCGTGAAAGAGCCAGCCGTTGGCTTTTTCCTTGAGAAAGATTGCGTTGTAAACCGACAGCAGCGCCCCGAATATCGCCACGGAAATCAAAATGAATGAACTGAACTGGTAGTTTCTCAGGGTAAATTCAAAGAACCAACCCGCCCATGGCACTGAGACGGAAGTCTCTGTCCCGTAAATCCGGTACGCCAGGAAAAGGTTTACGAAGCTGGCGGCTATCGTTACGCCGCCTGCCGCCATACTGTTTTTCCTGACCACGACCAGCGTAATGACCGCCGCAACTATCGGAATAATTATGGCGAACAACATCAGATTTTCCGTACTCATCTTTATTTCATCCTGAGTTTTATCCCGGTTTTATTCTGAACTCTGTTCCGGTTAAATTCCAAACCTCAATACCGACTATGGAAACTAGCGGCTCAACATCTGCTGAACCGCGCTCTGGGCGAACTGAAAAGACGGCTGAATCAGCACGCCGCTAAGCAGGGACAGCGCGGCCAGAAGCGCTACGCTGAATACCATCACGGGCGAACCTTCACGAGGCAGGCCGTGTCCGTCATCGGCAGCCCGGCTGACACCCAGAAACACGCGCGCGAACGCCCGCAGCAGGTAAGCCAGCGTAAGGAAAGCGCCTGCAACGAAAGTCAGCCCTACCGCTATCTGCCCGGAATCAATCGTCCCTGTAATAACCATGTACTTGCTGAAAAAACCTCCGAAGGGAGGAATTCCCATAACGGAGAAAGCGCACAGCGCGAAGGAGACCGCCGTAATCGGCATGGTTTTTATCAGGCCGCCCATTTTACGAATGTCCTTGTTGTGCGTCTCGTGTTCCACGACGCCCGCGCAGAGAAAGAGTCCGGCTTTGGCGATGCCGTGCATAAGTATGTAAAGCAGGCCGCCGACAATGCCGGTGTTGTTGCCGGTCGCCAGACCCAGCAAAATGAAAGCGAGCTGGCTGACCGTGGAATAAGCGACGATACGCTTGATGTCATTTTCAACCAGCGCGGCGCAGGCTGAAACAATAGCGCTGGCGGCGGCGATCCACGGCACGACTTCATGCCATATTTCATTAATCGTAAAGGTCGCCACAAAAAGCCGGGCGAAAACGTAAACGCCTATCTTGACCAGCACCGCCGCGTGGAGCAGGGCGGTTACGGGCGAGGGCGCGACGCCCGCGTCGGCCAGCCACGTATGCAGCGGCAGCGTGGCCGATTTGGAAAGAATGCCGAAGAGAATAAACATCACCGCGAGATCCGGAATGCTGCCGTTTATCGCGCACCAGGCTTTTATCTCCTGCATGTCAAACGTTCCCGTGCGGCTGTAAATCATCAGAAAGCCGCACAGCATCATCAGCGCGCCAAAGACAGTAATAAAGAACGCCTTGTCGGCGCGCAGGACATATTCCTTTTCCCTGAAAAATCCAATCAGCCGCCAGCAGACGATCGCTGTAATTTCCCAGAAAAAGTAGATCCACAGCAGGTTTGACGAGAAAATCAGCCCCATCATGGCGGCAAGGAAGAGCACCACCATAAAATAGTACTCATTGCGGTGTTCGTAATTTTTGATGTAACCGAATGAATAGAGAATAATGATGGAACCGAGCGACTGCGAGACCAGCGCCATGAAAATTGCCAGTTTGTCCGCGTAAAACAGGGTGACGCCGCCCATGGTGAATACCACGTTCTGATCGCTTGCTATAACCTGAAGAAGGGCGCATGACATGCCGAGGGAGCAGAGCATCAGAGCCAGCGCGGCGATGTTCCGCAGCCGCTCATTGATTTTACCCAGCACGGGCAGAAACAGCGACCCGAAAAACGGAACCGCCACCAGACAGAAAAGCAGATATTCTACAGTCATAATCACTCACACCCGCAACGTGAAAGCCTGTTTATTGCCATTAATAAACGTCCCCGCCGCTCCGGCATCCGGAATTTTCGCCGCTTTTTCACGCGAACCCGGCGCAACACTTCCATTGCCAACGTCAGCCATTAAACATGGCGGCCAACCCATGATGTTTCATGGGGATTCATCGCCTCGCTTCGAATCCTCATGAAGCTTCCGGCTAACTATGGTGGACTTACCCCAAAATTATTTCAAGCGTTTTTTGCCGTGACAATCGCGGAAAATTTACCGCCTTTGTTTCATCGGCAGGGCATGGCAAACGCATTAAAAAATATAAAACACATCCAATCAGCGGCGGACGCGGACAAACCATGCGTCCTAACCCCCTATTCCGGCAGAGACAGGCCGGGGGCATCGCGGCGGCAAAGGCGCGGGGCGTCTGTTTCGGCGGCGCGGAACTATCAAAAAGTCCCCCTGAGCTTGAGATTCCGGAAGCGGCTGAGATGCGGCAGGCCGTCATTTTCAACACTGCTCTCCGCAGACGCTTGTAAAACGCGGCTATTTTCAACGCTGCTTGCTCAAGCAGCGTTGAGGCGGAATGCGCTGTTCATTCATAGCTATCATCTGTCTTCGTTCTGATCAATACACGATACACTGATATAGCAAAAGGTTGTCATTGCCGTTCATCTCCTTTCCCCAAAAATGAGATTGTAAATCATGGCAATAAAACAGCAAATTTTATGCGCTCCGAAGAGTTGTTTCATTTCATGCGAAAAAACGATGCCATATTATAAAATTCCACAGTAAAATTGATTTTTATGCGAAACGGAGGCTGCTATGACCGAAATAAACATGCAGTTGCTTGATAAGATCGACGCTCTCAGACTGGGTGAAAACATTCTCGCGTGGAAAAGCGCGATGAAGGCGGCCGGTTGGAAACTCTATGCCGAACGCGAGAAATGGACGGTTGCGTCATGGCGGGAAACCGAAGGGCTGGACATTCAGCTCCGCCGCGCCCTGCTTTTTAAAAAGGTCGTCGAAAACGTCAAAATCCGCATTCATGGCTTTGACCGGATCGCGGGACGCCTTACGCCCGGAATCATCGGCTGCATGACGTCCATAGATGTCTGCGGCGATTATATTCCCGGTATCTGGAAAGATTCCGATGCGCTGAAAATTACTATGGACGCCAGCGTAGGCATGAATCGCGAGAGCGTTGAACTGCTGCGTGAAAGCGCGAGAACGTTTCGGGGCAAGACCGCGCCGGATATGACCTATAAAGCATGGGAAGCTGTTGTCGGCGGCTGGATAAAAGACGCGGAGGCGGCGAAGCTGAAGGATCCGACGCTGGACAGCGGAATTTTCGGACAGGTCACGTCCGTTCTGATGTGGGAAAAAATTATCGGAAAGGGTCTGCGAAGCGTCATAGAAGAAGCGGAAGGGCGTATAGCCGCTTTTATTGAAAAACAGGAAAGCGACATAGACCGGCTGTATTTCTGGAAATCCGCGGTAATTGTCTGCGAGGCGGCCATCGCTCACGCGCGCCGGTATGCCGCGCTTGCCCGTGAAATGGCGGCGGCCGAAACGCGTCCGGAGCGCAAACGCGAATTTCTCCGTATCGCGGACGCCTGCGAACATGTGCCGGAATATCCCGCCCGGAATTTTTACGAGGCGCTGCAATCCATGGCCATCGCCGGAGTATGCAAGAACTATGAGCATCCGATGCACAACCATCCGCAGTGGGGGCGCGGCGATCAGTATCTGTATCCGTATTTCATAGGCGATATTCAAAGCGGCGCGATCACCCTGGAGGACGCTTCGGACCTTCTGGCCGAATTGATCGGCCGCTGGGGGACGCAGACATTTGTTTCTTCGGGAAGCTCGATGGAATCGCACCAGATTAATTTCGGCATCAACAACGTTATGATCGGCGGCGTGGATAAAACCGGGAAGGATCGTTCGAACGAACTGAGCTATCTTTTCCTGCATGTCGTCGGGCTTTTGCAGTTGTCATCGCCGACGCTCGGGCTGCGCTGGAATCGCCGGACGCCCGACTGGCTGATGCGTAAGGCAATCAGGACAAATATGGTCACAAAGGGCGGCATTCCGCTTTTCGAGAACGACGAAGTGGTTATAGCGCGTTTCATCGACGACGGAATTCCCATGGAAGAAGCGGCGGAGTGGTGCGGCCTTGGATGCGTCTATCCCTGCCTGCCGTCGCGGGCGGAACATTACGGCGCCGAGGGCGTGGCGGCCTTCAATCTGGCGGCGCTGCTGCATCTGACGCTGCACAACGGCGTGGATATAAACGGCAATCGCACGGGGCTCGAAACCGGCGACCCGCGCGGTTTTGAGAACTTTGAGGAATTGTACGGAGCATTCCTCGCTCAGCACCGTTTCCTGACGCGCCGTATTTTCCAGCTGGCGGCGATCGCGCGCAAGGAGCAGCAAAAATACATGCGGCTGCCGTTTTTGTCAGCCGTCGGCATACAAAGCTGTATGGATAAAGGCCGCGACCTTGTTGATCCCGACCCCGACGCCAGCATGTTCGGCATTTCCGACCGTGCCATTATTGACGTGGCGGATTCCCTTATTGCGGTAAAAAAGCTGGTGTTTGAGAAAAAGAAGCTTACGATGGCGGAACTTCTTGACGCGCTCGGCAGCGATTTCGCCGGGGAAAAAGGGGAGGAAATCCGGCGTCTGTGCATTTCGCAGCCGAAATTCGGCAACGATATTGAGGAAGTCGATCGGCTGGCCGGAAAAATCAGCGAGGATTCCGCGCGCATCATTCGCGATTACGACAATTCTCCTTTCCGTAATTACATGATCGCGCGTGAAGGTCTGGCTTGGCACTATTTTGGCGGACTGGGCGTCGGCGCGCTTCCCAACGGCCGCAAGGCGCTGGAACCGCTGAACGACGGCGCGCTGTCGCCGATGCGTGGCGCGGATAAAAAGGGGCCGACGGCGGTGCTTCGCTCGGCGCTTGCGGCGGGATTCCGCGAGTCATACGCGTCCGTGCTGAACCAGAAATTTTCGGCGGCGATTTTACGGAGCGCGGAAAGCGTAGATAAGCTTGCGGCATACACCAACGCTTTCATGTCGGGCGGCGGCTCGCACATTCAATACAATATGGTGGATACGAACGAACTGCGGGACGCGAAGATACATCCGGAAAATCACCGCGACCTGATTGTACGTATAGGCGGCTTCAGCGCGTATTTTACGCAGCTTTCTCCCGACATCCAGGACGATGTCATTAACCGGAGCGAGCATAATCTTTAAATTAAAATATTGTTGACACAGAGCGGAACAACTTGCTAGAATGAAACATTGTTCCGTATAA
>JAIRVC010000373.1 GCA_031254095.1 Acidobacteriota bacterium | reverse complement strand
ACACATTCCAGCGCCGCCCATGTAGCAGGGTCACATATGCCAGTGACGGCAAGTCCGTTCGCTCTCTGGAACGCAGTTACTGCCGCCAGCGTGATGGAACCGAAGCTGCCGTCAGCTCCATGCGGGGACATTCTATACCCATGCGCGATCAGCCGCTCCTGCATGTACCGGACGTCGGAGCCAGTAGCGCCCTGTCTGAGCGTGGCGCGTCCAATCGCGATCAACTGCTCCTGCTTTCCGTCTGCCTTGGCGGCGAAGTCGGGAAGCCCATAGCCGCGTATGTACCGCCCGTTGACGGCGATGCTGCGATACCCGACCTTCTTTGAGATGTTGCCCTCGATCACGCGGACGGCGCTGCCGATCACAGAAACGACGATGCCGACGTGTTCAGGCGCGCCGGTGTTGTCGCCCACGCCGCTGTCGTCCCAGTCATAGAACAGCGTGTCGCCGGGCTGTGGACGGTGACAGTCCTTCTCCTGCCAGCGGCCAAGCTGTATGTACAGCTCGATCATGCGCCCGCAGCTGACCTCTTTCGGGGCGACATCGGTGATATCCGCCTGTATAGCGCATGTGGACTGATAGGCCGCGCACCATGCCATCGTATACGACATTCTCACGCCGCGGGGCAGGGGCGGGTTGGCGTTGTACATGTCGATGATGCTCTTGTGCCTCGCGTCCCCCTCTCTCGCGCCCTCATGGGTCTGCGCGATGGAGACGTAGCGTTGGCGGAGTTGTAGCTCTGTCATTGTGTGTCGTCCTCCTGATTAAAATTATCATATGGCCGCCCGTCTTCGTCTAAATGATGTTTGTTTCGGCTGTTTTTCTCGAAGGCGCTTTTGCCGGCGTAGGTCACAAGATATCCCACGCAAGCCGTGAAAACGGCGATTGCTATATCGCTGACCGTCTGTTTGTCGAAGGCGGCAAGGACAACCGACGCGGCGATCGTGGCCGTGGCGACAAGCACCGCCCACGCCGCAAGGATTTTCGAGAATTCAAAGCGGCGGCGGGGTTCTTTTGCCGTCCTACGCGCCCGACGTCGCCGTCTGGCGCTCTGTATGCCGTTCATGATGAACATTAAGACAATGCCGGCCATCAGCCCCGCCGCGGCAATCAGTATCGCGCTGAACACGCCTTCACCCCCTAAAGTAATTTCCCCATGAAATATGCTACGATCGCCGTTGCAACCCCGGCGATCACAAGCCATGATAATTTTTGCCATTTAGACGCGGGTTCGGCTTCCAGCTTGCCGATCCGTTCCCCCTGTGATTTCTGCCCCGCCTCCAGCCGCGCGACATGGGTTTCAAGGGTCTTTGTGAGGGTTTCCACTTGAAACGCCAGCGTTTTGACGTTAGCGGCCAGCTCGTGTACACCCTCTATCATGCGACCATTGTTGTCTATTCGCTTATGCGCTGCTTTTGTGCTTTCCTGTAGGGCGGCGATCTCTCGCGTGTGCTGCATTACGGTCTTGCCTACCATGCTATAAACTCAATCGACATAGAAGCACTTCGGAGCCTCGCAAATCCCAAAGACTAGCCATAAAGCCGATTGCAGCTTGATTATCAGGTTACAATCGTGTTGCGCCATTTCTCGTAAGGCTCAAAAACCCCCGGCGAATTCCGCGTTATCCTTTCTGCTGCTCCAAAAATTTGTTCTGCCTCACGTAAAGTAACCCCTTTTTGCCGTACAATGTCATATAGCTCCTGTGCTATTTGCTCCAATTCCTCACTTGATCTTGTCTCTATAAGGTTAATACACTTCATGCTTTGCTCCACCCCCCCTCATGCAGTCGCCCCCGCTCGCAGGCCGCCCCCGCTCTTTCGGCGTGATAGTGTTTTTCCCCTATATATCATCCTGTGCCATAATAATATCATCCTTGGCCAGACATGTCAACCCCATTTTCAAAAAAATATTGACAGAGTTCTAAAGCTAGTGTATACTGTACGTGAGGTGATAGAAGATGAACGAACGCTTGAAAGCGGCGCGGAAGGCGCTGGGCTTAAATCAAACTGAGTTTGCGGCGCGGATCGGCGTTACGAACCCCGCTATTTCCAAACTTGAAAAGGGTGATCGCAACTTTACCGATCAAATGATTCTTGCGATATGCAAGGAATACGGGATCAGCGAAACGTGGCTGCGGACGGGCGACGGGGAAATGTTTATCGTGTCCGAAGGCGCGTTGATCCGGCAACTGTCCGAACATTACCACCTCGACGCGCTGGATCGGAAATTGCTTGAAATATATTTGAAACTTCCTGCCGCCCAACGCGCCACGCTGAAAGGCTTTGCCCTGAAACTCGCGGAAGCCGCCGCAGCGCTGGGTGCTGGTTTGAATATGGAAGCCACGGACGAACTCACCCTCGCGACGGGAACAGACAAGGAAACACAGATTGATGATTGGAACAAAGGCTTGACACGTGCAGAGGCTCACGCGCTGATTGACGCGCGATATGACGCGGCAAAAAAGGACGCGCGCTTGTCTACGACATACGGGAAGGGTGGGCGCGTGTAGACGTCGAAGACGAGCGGCCAGCTGAGTAAACAAATGAGGCAAAAAAAGCCCCTCCAGCCCGAAGGCCGAAGGGATGAAGGCGGGATGAAATATGTTTTTTGTAGGATTTTCTAAAGCGCTTGCACGTATGGGCGGCTTCCGCATCGGCGTAGGCCTGCGTCTTACGAAAAAGAACGCAATATATTTTTTATTTGTCCTGTTTTTTGTCTATATGGCAAGGTTTACATGGTATTTGATAGTAGGTATCGGCTGGCTTATTTATTATATGTGTTACGGTATATATGGATTGTTTTCGCTTCCGTTGAAGGGGACGAAGGATAAAAAAGCGCCACCCGTTCCCCGAACTGGAAATACAAACGAAGGGGCGTTATCTATGAAAAAGCCGTTATACAAGCGTTGGTATGTGTGGGCAATAGGGTTCGTTGTTTTTTGCATCATCATAGCGCCATTTTTACCCAACGCCGAAGAACTGCCAAGCCCCACGCCGGAAGCCTTGGCAACAATGGCCGCCACGGAAGAACCCGCGGCGACGGCTTTATCCGCTCTAACGGAAGAACCTACACTCGAACCCACGGAAGCACTCGCGGCGACGGCTTCACCCGCTCCAACGGAAGCACCTACGCCTAAACCTACAGAAGCACCCGTGGCGACAGCTTCACCCGCTCCAACGCAAGCACCTGTGACAGACCCTGCCGGCCCCCCTGTTGCCGTTTCTACTTCGGAGCCGACGCCAATTCCAGAACCACAACCTACGCCTGTCCAAAAGGCAAAGAGCATAGGTGGTATACACAAAGACGAAAATATGAATGTTTCAATCCCGCTTTCCGAGATAGACAAGTTTTCGGTTTTTTGGGGCCATACAGGTGATAGAGTACACATAAAATCGGACTGCTCAACATTTAAGAACGGGGTCTTGTACGGAACGCTGGACGATGCCAGAAATGCCGAGCGTTACGAATGGTGCGGCACATGTTCTAGGAGCTATAGAGGCGCAGACGGTTATGGCGGGGACGAATCATTCAGAGAAAGAGGTAATCCGAATATTCCATAAAGCGAGGTGACACCGTGGCGCGACGAAGACGAGCGATAATAATATCCAGCCCGAAAGCCGAAGGGAACATAATAAGGCGGTGATTGGTCAAAATGGTAGTGAAATATGCAAAACAAGCCGAAACCTATCTTGACAAGCAAACGGAAAGACAGGCGGCACGGATCAAAACAGCGGTGAGCCTTCTTCCCGCAGGGGACGTTCGGAAGCTAAAAGGCATTGAAAATGGATACCGCTTGCGCGTTGGTAATGTGCGCGTCCTATTTGAAAGGGACGGCGGCGGGGTTCGTGTTGTAAGGATCGATAGCCGCGGCGACGTTTACAAGTAATTGAAAGGGGTGTTTTATATGTCTGCAAAGGAACAACTTATCAGCATTTTAGATTTCATGGGTGAAGAAGAAGCAACACGTATGTTGCATTACGTCAAGGAAGCGTTTTTGTTAAAATCGAAGACATGGGACGACATACCGGAAGACGAACCATTGCCGGATGAAGTGGCGGCGTTTGCTGAATACCGCGCCAGCAAGTAAAGAAAGGGGATCGCGCCGTGATATGCCGTAAATGTGGTTCGGATCAAGTGAATGTGCAAGCGGTCACGGAGGTAAAGACAAAGCACCGGGGCTGTTTGGGCTGGTCTTTGTGGATTTTGCTTGCGATCTGTACCGTGGGGCTGATTCTGATTATCCCGGCCATAACAAACAGTAAAACGAAGTCGAAGACGCGTTCCGTCGCCGTGTGTCAACAATGCGGGAATAGATGGAGAGTATAAGCCGATAGTGATTCCCCGCCGTCCGGCTTTCTGGGCGGCGGTTTTGCGACAACGATAATTTAAGGGGTGAGCTTATGAGCGCGGCCCGCAAGGTCAATAATTCTCGATGCCGCTCTACGTTCTACTACGAGGGGAAACGATACGAGGTAACGGGAAAATCTCAAAAAGAGGCTGACCAAAAAGCCGCTATAAAGCTGGACAAGCTCAAACGCGGCGAGGTCGGCATATCCGGCAACATGACGGTTTCTTGTTGGGCCGAAGAATGGCTTGAAACATACAAGCGGCCTTCGGTTGGAGAGGGACAATACAAAAATTACAAGCTATATGTCAATGGAGTCATTGTTCCGGCCATTGGTGCTTTGCGTCTGAAAAGCGTAAAAGACGTACACCTTCAAAAAATACTGAATGACCGCCAAGGCAAAAGCAAATCCGACGTATCACGGCTCCGTATGATAATGAAGGCCATGTTCCAACGGGCGCACCTGTCGCGGCTGATCTCATATAACCCGGCTGAGAATCTGGAGCTGCCTGCCGCCAAGGATGGAACGCACAGAAGCATAACGCCATTTGAGCGTCAGCATATCCTACAGCTTGCCGAAACCCACCACGCGGGGCTATGGATCAAAACGCTGTTGTATAGCGGTCTTCGCCCCGGCGAAACCCGCGCCTTGGACTGGCGGCACATAGATTTTAAGAAGCGGCTTATCCATGTGGAACAGGCAATGAAAGCCGCCACAAACGAGATCGGCGCACCCAAGAGCGGCGCGGGTGTCCGGGATGTTCCAATACCGGATAAGCTGTATGCCACGTTACTAGCCGCGAAAAAAGGGCCATTTGATCCGGTGTTTACTCAGCCCACAACGGGACGGCGGCATACACAAACAAGTATGCAATGCCTGTGGGAAAACTTCAAAAATGAGCTTGACATTGTAATGGGCGCAAAATTCGGGAAAAAAGAAGCCAAAGACAAAAAAATGAGGATTGCGAAAATCCTTTCCGTCGTCGCCCCGGACTTAGTGCCGTATTGTCTGCGGCACACATATTGCACCGACCTACAGGACGCAGGCGTACCGATCAATGTAGCGCGGTATCTAATGGGTCACTCGGACATATCCATGACTGCAAAAATATACACACACACGACGGAAACGGCCATACAGGAAGCGGCGAAAAAGATCAACGCACACACTTGACATAATGGCTATCTGTCCGGTATAATGACCGCATGTAAATAGGTTGCTGGCGGGCATATGGTGGAAAGCATGGTGGAAGAAAGCCTTGTAACGCCTGATATATCATGATTCTGTATAGCTTCCCAAGCTGAAAGTCGCGGGTTCGAATCCCGTTTCCCGCTCCAAGCGTCTGCGGAAGAGCGCAGCCCCCGGAGCAGGGAAATAAGACGCCTGTAGCGCAGGGAAAGCCGGAAAATGGCGCGCCAGCGACACTTTCCGGTTTTCCCGGAGCGAAAGGCGGCTTATTTCCCGTCGCGGAGGGGAGCGGAGCTTGACACAGCCGGCCTAACGGCACCCCGAAAAACTCCCCGCCCTTCGCGTCCTCAGTACGAACTGGCGGCGCGTTTTATTCTGTTATGAAGCCCATCCAAATCACACCAAGGAAAGAGGCCCGCCATGAACCTGCGTTCCCCCGCTGAAGCGATGGAATTGTATATCGGGATCGGCGCGAAAAAGACCCTTCGGTCTTCGGCGTCGCTGATTGTTCTTGGCGTGCTGGCCGGATTTTTGATCGGCATGTCCGGGGTGGCGGCGGCAACGGTCTCCTACGCGATCGAAAACCCCTCGCTGGCGCGGCTGGTATCGGGGATGGTCTTCCCGTTCGGCCTTGGCATCGTGCTGATGACCGGCGCGGAGCTGTGGACCGGAAACAGCATGATGACGGTCTGCGTGGCCGCCGGGCGCGCGAAATGCCGGGGCATGTTCCGCAATTGGGCGTGCGTCTACGCGGGTAACTTCGCCGGCGCGGCGGCGCTGGCGGCGGCCTGCGCGTTCGCGGGCCAGTTTGACTACGGCGGCGGGCCGCTGGCCGTACATACGATCCAGCTCGCGGCGTTCAAATGTGATATGAACTTCGTGTCCGCGCTGATCCTCGGATTTTTATGCAATATACTGGTCTGTATCGCCGTGATTGGCGGCACGGCCGCCAGGGATGTGATCGGGCGCGTGGCCGCCGTGTTCCTTCCCATCTCATTTTTTGTCATCGGGGGCCTTGAGCATTGCGAGGCCAATATGTACCTCATTTCCGCCGGACGGTTCGCCCGGCTCGTGCCCGGCTACGAGGCGGCGGCCCTCGCGGCGGGGGTCGACCTGGCTCCGCTGACCTGGGGCCGGTTTTTGTACGGCAATCTCCTGCCGGTCACCCTCGGCAACCTGCTCGGCGGCATGGCGATCGCGTTTTTGCTGTGGCGCTGTCATGGGGAAAGAAGCGGCGCGCATGAAAAGACGCCGTGACGCAATGGATTGCGGCGAACGCCGCCAGCCTGATCGTTGGGGCGCTTGTGGTGATTGCGCTTATCTTCGCCGTACGCTCGATTCTCAAGCAGCGGCGCAAGGGCGGCTGCGGGCAATGTCCGAGCGCGGGGACGTGCCGGGGCGAGCATCGGAAACAATAGCAAATAAACCTTCACACAACGCACACAATAAAGGTATACGATAAAAAAACCTATAGGGGTGGGATGGCCCGCTTCTACGATGAGTTAGGAAGTGATCGAAGCCATGATCGAAGTCAAAGGGCTGACCAAGCGGTACGGGCAGAACCGGGGCATAACGGACATCAGCTTTTCCATCCGCGAGGGCGAGATCGTGGGGTTTCTGGGGCCGAACGGGGCAGGGAAGACGACCACGATGAATATCATCACCGGGTATATGTCCCCCACGTCCGGCACAGCCGAGGTGGCGGGACTGGACGTGCAGGCCGAACCTCTGGCCGCCAAGCGCCACATCGGCTATCTGCCCGAACAGCCGCCGCTGTATACGGATAT
>JAIRVC010000290.1 GCA_031254095.1 Acidobacteriota bacterium | reverse complement strand
CACGCCTCACGCGATCAGGATATTTCAATGACGCCGCCGGTACGGGCGAGCAGCAGAAATACGCCGCCGACTTTTATGTCCATACTCTCAAGAGCGTCGCGGTAGGCTTGCGCCTGATCCGTATATTTATTCCTGAAATACGTTTCCGCGTCATTCGCTTCTTTAATATTTTTGGGGATCCATCCTTTTTTGTAATCCACAAGCGTCCAGGCGTCCCCTTCCTCAAAGAGCAAATCAATCCTTCCTTCTTCAACGCCGCCTTCTTCCAGCGGCCGGACAAACGGCGTTTCGCGCAAAACCCGCCTGCCTTCGCGCGCGGCGGCTTGCGCCCGCCGCATCAGATCGGAAACAAGGCATTTTTCAACCATATCGCCAAGCTGCCGGCGGCTCGCGCCGTTAAGATTGTTCCGCTCCGCGGCCTCGTCCATTAATTCCGCAAGGCCGGTCAGGCCTTTTAAATCCACGCGTTCCATTACCTCATGAAACGCCGTGCCGAGGCGCACGGAACGCCGCCGCGCCAGCGCCGCCTGATTTTCAACGGCATCAGCCGTAAATTCTTTATTTTCCGCCGCCGCCCGTGAAAAATCCCCCGCCCGCGTGTTTTCGATCAGTTCGCGCAATTCTCTGTATTCCCGCGCGACGCTTTCAATCCCGTCTCCGTAAACCGTGTGATCCGGAACCGTGGCCGCCGGAATTACACAGGCGTCCAGCAGCTTTGCGTCAATCCGCCGCGCCAGAGTTTCATCCGATGCGCATTTGCGCAGAACGCCGTCCAGAGGCGCAAGGCGCGTGCCGGAAACGTCGGGCGCGAAAACCCCTTTGTCCGTTTCTTTGCGCTTGCGGGTATGCGTACTGAGAATCAGATGATCCCTGGCGCGCGTCAGCGCGACGTAAAGGAGCCGCACAAGCTCCGCGTCTTCGCGCCGGCGGTCTCCTTCGTCAAGCTCCTCCCAGCCTTCCGTCCGGCGGCCTGACTCTACGTCCCCCGCTTTTACCGCGAACATTTTCAAATTATGCCTGTCGGCGAGAAGCGTTTTTGTCTGCGCTTTCCTTACGAACCCCAGCGAGGCGGCTATGACAATCGGAAAATCCAGCCCTTTGGATTTGTGAATCGTCATCACGCGCACCGCGTCGCTCCGCGCTTCCGTAAGGCGGCTTTCGCTTTCGTTGAGCCCCTCTTTTTCCAGAATTGATAAAAGTTCTATCGTCCGGGAGAACCCGTTACGTCCCTCAATCGCACGCAGCGCGCGGCTGATTTTGTTCAGATTCGCCAGATGCTGCAGCCCGCGAGCCGCCAGTATTTCGCGCGCGCCCGTTTCCCGTAAAAGTATTTCAAACGTCTCGGAAGCCGGCCGTTCATGCCGTCTGGCGTGAAGCTCTCTCAAAATTTCAAACGGCGCGCAAAGAGGCGAGCTTGATGGCGCCGGAAGGCGATAGTCAAACGCGATTCCTTCCACGCGCGCGCGCAGAAGATCCTCGTCCGAAATTCCGAAAAAGACTGATTTGAGCGCGCCGCAGAGCGCGGTTTCGTCGCCGGGCCTGGACAGGCTTTCAAGCGCGGTGACAGCTGAACCGACTTCGCTGCGCATGTAGTAAAACCTTCCCCCTTCAAGAACGTATGGGATGCCCGCTTCGCGCAGCGCGTCCTCCATCGCGTCGGAGTAGTTGAGCGTCGGCAGTAAAATCGCTATGTCGCCGTAACGCGCCGGCCGCAGGCCGCTGCGCGCGGCAGCGTCAGGAATGCGGTACAGGCTTGAATCGCGCATACGGCGTATAAGTTTCGCGATTCTTTCAGCTTCGAGCGCGGCAAGTTCCCCGGTTTTACGTTCGGCGTTTTCATCCGCGCCGTCGCCAAGAATGTGAACCGACGGCGCGGAAGGTTCGTCGCGCCGCGCGCCTTCATCGTTGAACGCGGTATACGAAGATTGATAATTGCCGTCGTCCGGAGGATGTATCGCCTCGGAGAAAGCCTCGTCCGCGAAACGCAGGATTGACGGAACCGAACGGAAATTCCTGTTGATGGTCAGCCGTTCAACGCCCGGAGCGCGCAGCTTTTCCTCGCGCGCGAGGCCGATATACGTTTCAATGTCCGCGCCGCGAAAACGGTAAATGGATTGCTTGGGGTCGCCTACGATGAAAAGCCGTCCGGGTTCGGGCATGGAATCGCCGCGTTTCAATGTCAGAAGCAGCACGATTTCGAGCTGAATCGGATCGGTATCCTGAAATTCGTCTACCAGCAGCGTTTTATAGCGTTCCTGAAATTCGGCGCGGACGCCGTCATTACGGCGAAGCAATTCGCGGGCAATATAAAGCTGGTCGTCAAAATCCAGATATCCCGATGCGGATTTTTTCTTTTCCCATTCCTTCAGCAGAAAATCCGCGCATAACCATTGAACCGTTTCATGCGTCAGGCGCCGCGCCGGAATCTGCGCAAAGGAAGTCTGCAATTCGACGGCTTCCTTTAGAAATTCCCGCGCCTCCTTTACCGTGTCTTTGCCTCCTTCCCAGTTGGCCTGCGCTCCGGCCCCGCCCGGTTTTTTCAAAGCGCCGGCGGCCGGATCCGGATTTTCCAGCCATTTCAGGGCGTCCGCAAGAATCTCCGCGAGTCTGTCGTTCGGGTTTGTCAGGCGGCGCAAAAGGCCGCGTCCCTCCTCCAGACGGTTTCTGATTTCAAAAGAAATACGTTCTTCATCGGGCGCGGCGCATCGCAGTTCCCTGATCACCGGCCAGTTGCCGCGCAGATTTTGAGCCAGACTTTTCAGGCTTTTCAGGCTGAAGCCCCCGCGCAGCGCTTTTTCCAGAGCGGGTTCGCGCCGTTTGAGCGCGGCGGCTATCCAGGCGTTCCATGTTTCGCGAAAAAAAAGTTCGCATTGTATGGCGTCGAGCGCGGAAAACCGCGGATCGATTCCCGCTTCAACCGGTCTTTCTTTCAGCAGTCCCGCGGCGAAGGAGTGAAAAGTCGAAACGGACGCCGTTTCAAGGTCGTCCAAAGCCTGAAGGATTCTCCCGGCGGCGTCTGGAGCGGCGGCGTCTTCAAGTTTTTTTTCAAGCTCCAGCCGCAGACGCGCCTTCATTTCGTCCGCGGCTTTCTCGGTAAATGTAATGGCGCAGATTTCCGCGAGCCGCAACGGCGGGCCCTGCGGCCCTTTTTCGAGAACGAGATGCAAAATGCGGCTTATCAGCGTGTGCGTTTTCCCTGTTCCCGCCGACGCTTCCATGATGAATGACCGCCCGGTTTCTTCTACCGCGCGCCGTCTGGCTTCGCCGTCGCCGGACGGCGAATAAGATATTGCGTTTGAATTTTCATATACTGCATTCATCGCGGCGTATTTCCCTGAAATATCCGGTATAAACTCCCGGAAAAAAGGTATTGGTTTTTCCTGCCTCCAATCGTAAAGTTTAACCCGAATACTAATTATCGAGTAGCATCAACACATATGGGTCAAATTTCATATTTCGACGTTTTGTTTGCCGCCATCATTCTGCTTTCAACCGTGTGCGCCTTTTTTAAGGGAATGGCACGGGAAATTATCGGAATAGGCGTTGTCATCCTTGGTTTTACGCTCGCCGTTCTTTACTATCGCTCGCCCGCCGCGAAGCTTGCCGGTTTCGGCTGTCCTGAAACGCTCGCCGGACTGTTCGGGTTTCTGGGAATTTTTCTGGGATGCGTTTTGCTCGGAACGGCTGTCGCTTTAATTATCGACCGTTTTCTCAAGGCCGTAAAACTGAAATTCGTAGACAAACTGCTGGGGGCGGTTTTCGGCTTTCTCCGGGGATGGATTATTTCCGCCGTTATAGTCCTGGCCCTCACGGCGTTTCCGGCGCAGAACAGCTTCACAACCCGCTCATTGCTGGTTCCGTATCTGCTGGGGAGCGCCGGGCTTATGATTTATCTGACGCCGGACGAACTTAAAGAAAAATTTGAAGAACGCAGCGGTCGGATTTTCAACTACTGGAACAAAGGCGTATATAAGTTATGAATGAGGAGCGCCGAAGTCTTACGCTTAAAAACCGCATGAATCGCCTCTGCCGTGACGCCGTGGATAAAGGGATTTTGTTTTCGGAAGCCGTCGATCAGTTCGAGCGCTGCTTTATTACGGAAGTGCTGCGCCGCAACAATGACAACATTATTCGGACGGCCGCCGTTCTTGACATGCACCGCAACACTCTTTCAAAAAAGCTCAGCGTATGGCGCGCCGCCGGAAAAGGGTGACAAGCGCTGATTACTTTTTTACCGCTTGGGGGTAATTATGAAACGACTCGTGACTCATCCGGAAAATCCGCAGGCCCGGCATATCAAAGCGGCATCGGAAGTTCTTGAAACCGGCGGTCTCATTGTATATCCGACGGATTCCGTTTACGGCCTTGGCTGCGATCTTTTAAACAAAAACGCCATTGAAAAAATCTATCAGTGCAAGGGGAACGACAAACGCAAGCTCCTCAGCTTCATTTGCCCCGATCTGAAAGAAATTACCGAATACGCCTATGTTCC
>JAIRVC010000289.1 GCA_031254095.1 Acidobacteriota bacterium | reverse complement strand
GTCAAGCTTGGAACGGTCGCAGACGACAAGCAGATCAGGCTGCACTACCGTATCATCATAGGTATCCGCGTTAAGCCTGACATCAAAAGGAGCGGTAAAAAGCTTACAGGGTTTGCCCTTTAAGAAAGTGGCCAACTGGAGTAACAATTCCCTGAGTATCTCCTGATGCACCTGCCTTGGCGCAGGCGACATTAGATACGGTTCGCCTTCTATAAGCTCCCAGCGTTCGCCATCGTCCCATGTGTAGTAATCGGCGTAAGTATAGCGCTGATTCTCCTGTGGCAATGTCATAATCGCTCCTCCTCAACCAATTGCGAAATTTTCAGCCTTGCCGGAAACGCCCGCGTTCTCAGAGGAACCCGCCGGCGTTCCCATGCCTGTTTCATTCCGGAGGGTTTTCGACTGCAGCCGCTTTGCCGTCCGAAGCGGCGGGAGTTGCTTGCAGTGCCAGCGTTTCACGCAGTTTGACGTCGATTTCCTTCGCGGCGTCAGGATGTTCGCGCAGGAACTGCTTGGCGTTGTCCCTTCCCTGCCCCATGCGCTCTCCCTTGTATGAAAACCACGAGCCGCTTTTATCGATGATCCGTTTTTCCACAGCCTGATCGAGCAGATCCCCCTCGTAGGAGATTCCCTGGTTGTAAATGATGTCAAATTCCGCTTCACGGAACGGCGGCGCGACTTTGTTCTTTACGATCTTTACCTTTGTCCGGTTTCCTATAATCACATCGCCGTCTTTTATCGCGGCGGCGCGCCGGATTTCCACGCGGATTGACGAATAAAATTTCAAGGCGCGGCCGCCCGTTGTGGTCTCGGGATTTCCGAACATGACTCCGATTTTCTCACGGATCTGGTTGATGAAAACCATACATGTATTGGATTTGGCGACGATGGCCGTCAGTTTGCGCAAAGCCTGCGACATCAGCCGGGCATGCAAACCGGGCAGTGAGTCGCCCATATCTCCTTCAAGTTCCGCCTTGGGAACCAGCGCCGCGACCGAATCCACAACAAGAATGTCGATAGCGCCGCTGCGCACCAGAACTTCGGCGATCTCCAGCGCCTGCTCGCCGCTGTCGGGCTGCGAAACCAGAAGCTCGTCCGTATTCACGCCAAGTTTCTGCGCGTATTGCGCGTCCATGGCGTGTTCGGCGTCGATAAAGGCCGCCGCGCCGCCGTTTTTCTGCGCCTGCGCTATTGCGTGCAGCGCTATGGTCGTTTTGCCGCCGGATTCCGGCCCGTAGATTTCTATAACGCGGCCGCGCGGAAAACCGCCCACCCCCAACGCCGCATCAAAAGAGATGCACCCCGTTGATATGGCTTGTATGCCCGCCGTATCGGTGCGGTCTCCAAGGCGCATGATCGCCCCTTTGCCGAACTGCTTCTCAATCTGCGACAGAGCCATGTCTATGGCTTTATTTCTGTTTACCCGTTCGTCACCCATTCGCTTTTCCTCTCAATATAAATCTTTAATAAGAACCATTACTGTATCTAACCGTTATTCCCGAATTTGAGCAAGTTTTTTTCGGAAGAAAATGAAGAAAGTAAAGGAAAGTCATGTTCCGGGCATTTATCCCGGATAGCCGCAATCGCAAAACCTGATTGCGCAAACTTCAGGCATTGGACATTGATATGTATACTTATGCAGTTGGCTGCGTTTTTTCAGAGCCGAAACTACGGAGGAACTTTTTATGGTCGCCACAGCAAGCCCGGCTATTCAAAAAGCCGCTGCCAGAGTTATGAAGCTTTCCAAAGACGAACGCGCCCGGTTGCTTTACGAATACGAAATCAAAGCCCGCCGCGACGAAATCGCCAAAATTGATGCCGCCGTCACCGGAGAACGCATTACCATCGCCCGGAATGCGCTTGATATGAAAATGCCGCTGAAAGATATTTCCAAGCTCACCGGCTTTTCTTTTGACGAAATCAAAAAACTCGCGCATTAAATCACCAGAATGGGCATGGGTTTTCCAGCCCATGCTCATTTTGGTGATTTAATGCGCAAATTGCAAAATCCCTATAGCGCCCATTCAGATACTATGAAATATGAAAGTAGAAAGGGAGCCGTTTCTTGGTTCGTGTTCTTTGCTCCTAAAAAAGTGTTTCTCTGATGGCGATGGCGCTAACGGCGCAGCGCACCAAAAACCACCACGCTTTTCCCCTCGATGGCTTTTTTCGCGTATTGCGGCCAGTCGATGTCCGTTTCGCCGGGCGGCAGCGGATTTACGCGGATGGCGACAACCGCCTTGACGCAATAATCGGCGTTCTTTTCGTAATACCGGTTATATCTGTATCTTTCAGGAATCTTCTGTACGCATTCTTCCGTCGCGTTGACCGAAATATCCGGGAAGCCCGGATTGTACATCTGCGGCGCGGCGATTCTGAACGGGCCTCTTCCCGTAAGCCGCTGTTCGGCGTCCATGCTCGCGGGCGCAAGGCTCTGGCCGTTTTCCTCAAAAGACAAAAGAATTACCGCGTCGGGCAGAGGGACGCCTTCTTTCAGATTTTTCGCCTCGTATCGAACCCATCCGCATTCCCCCAGCGTTTCCTTGCCAAGGCCGAACACGGGCGCGGCCTGGGGATATTTCCAGCGCAACTGGTCGATTGAAAACGTCGAGGCGTACCCGTCCAGGCTGATGACATCCACGCTTGTCGCTTTTTCCGACATCCCGGCGGCTTCGAGAACTTCAATAAGAGGAAAGCCGCGGATGTCGGCATAACTGTCGCCATCTCTTGATTTTGCCACATTGACGAAAAGCGCCTGTTCGATGACGGAAACGCCTTTTTTTATCAATTCGTCATATGAGAGGATGACATGGGCTGTGTTTTTTTGCCCCGGAACGCTTTGCCGGTCTCCCGGATTAGACATGGCCGCGAGTTCAGCGCCGTTTAGCGCGCCGTCTCCGTCGGAATCAAGTTTTTCGATGGCGGCAAGCGCGGCGGCATTGCGCCCGTGCTTCAGATAATCCGCGCCGTATGGCGTAAGGGTGTTCGCGGATTTTCGGCCATAATCGGTCAGCGTGTGGCAGGTATCGCAGGAGTTCACCGGAACCGGGGTTCCGCTTTTCTGCCCCGGCGGAAGCGCCGACGAACGTATGTGACAAACGTCGCAGCCGTCAAGCCGTGTTCCGACGAGATGCGGATAGGTTTTGAAAAACAATCCTGAATCCGGTTCCTTGTGCGCGCTGTAATACGCCGCCGCTTCTGAAAGGGCCAGCGCGAGAATCAGCCCGCCGAATACCGTTACATGAATTCCAAATCTTTTTGTCCGCCGCATGTTACCGCCTTTCATTTGCCTTTTTTCCTTAAACATATGCCTGAACGATGATTTCTAACACGGACGCGCCGTGAATGCAATCCGCTTTAATAAAAGACTTTCCATTGACATAATGGGTGAATTTATCCATTATTGGCAGTTATTGTCACACAATACTTACACAATGCGTATTTTTGAGGAAAAGTATTACTTATTTTCCAGTAACATGCCAAAAATTCATTAAAAAGGAGAGAAGAAAGGTTATGAAAAAATTAATACGCCCCCTGCGCGCGGCCGCGCTGGCGGGCTTAGCCTGTTTGCTGCTAGCATCGGCATCGCCGGCGCAGGAACAGGAAGAAGAAAGCGATGTCTTTACATTGGGAGCTATAACCATTTCGGTTAACGTTGAAGGCGAAAGACTGAACGTTTCCGAGCGGATGGAAACATCCGTGACCCGTAAGGATGTTGAAATGTTCGAGAAAAAAGATATCGGCACAGCGCTTGGCCGTATGCCGGGCATTCGTTATGTCGCTCCAAGCGGCAGAGGACGCCAGAGCGGACGTAATGAGTCTGGCGTTGTCGTCCGGGGATTTTCGGCTTTCGGCAGACGTAATAAC
>JAIRVC010000174.1 GCA_031254095.1 Acidobacteriota bacterium | reverse complement strand
CAAACAGCCTGCAGGCAAAGGCGTTTGAGTTGCTGGAATTGATTTGTTTCCAGTAAACGGAATCTGATCCCGCAGATATCTCCTGACGCATCAGTCGTTTACCGCTTGTTGACATATCGAACTTCGGTCTAAGGAAACACTGATTAATTCATAGATTCGTCATAGATTTTGCAAATTTTGTTAAAGTTCAAAAATCCGAATGCCTTGTGGCTCTGTAAAATTGTTAATGTTTTTAACAATTTATTTTACAACCCACGTATATGCTACTTGACGAGTCGGTCACTCCATTTTGTCTCATTTACGTAAATGTAAACTCCGCTTTTGCCTCAGTCGCAAGCCTTGATTTTGAGGTTTTCGGAGGTTGCCTGTAAAAATTCACGTACAGATCACGGGCGCATTTTTCCAGCGTTTCCGGCGAGAAATGCCTGGGCAGAATAAAACAGCGGCCGCCCGGCCAACGCCCCATAGTGTGATGGCTGAATGATCAATGTTGTCAAGGGTTCTAAAAAAATTTTATAGAGATTTTTTTGAATACCGATCAGCGTTTCCTTAGCAGAAAAGGTATTTCTCCACTATTTTAGCGGTTTCCTCCGGTTTGCCGAAAACGGTTTCGGAAAGTCCGCCATCGTCATAGTCTTTTAATTTCCTGATAATCTGATCAATGAGCAGGGAATTAAATATGCCGCTCTCGATGTAATAGTTCCTGTCTCTCTCCAGGAAGTCGGCTGACGCCGTGCAGGATTGGGGCAACTGGGGCAGCCTGTCCTGAATACCTTCACTGCCTTTGGCAAATATGTTCACTTTCACGGCTAATTTTTCCGCAATTTCCAGAGATTCTTCGCCGTTCAGAAGACCCCAGCGGGCGGCGTTAACCAGTCCCGCTAAAGACAGATATATATTAGCCGAACCATCGGGACAGCGAAATTCCACCGTCTGGGGATTAATAAAATTGGGAATCGCAACTTCCGAACCGTTGGCGTCGGCGGCCATATTGCCCGCGTTGCGCCATCCCAAGGGCACGCGCACCAGACCGCTTCTGTTGCGCTCGCCCCAGCACACATTGGTTGGAGCTTCCTGGTGAGGCACCAGGCGCAGATAGGAAGTAGGTACGGTATTGCCGAAAGCGGTGAGGCTCTGGGCAAATTTCAAATAACCGCCAATGGCTTTGCGCGCCGCTTCGGAGAGTTCGCCGCCGTTGTCTACAAAAGCATTTTTACCGTTTTTGACCAGCATGGTATGGAAGTGCAGGCCGGAACCGGCGTGACCAACCATAATTTTTGGCGCAAACGAAATGTTGACGCCATATTGATGAGCAAGGGAACGCATAATCCACTTGGCGATAATTAACTGGTCGGCGGCCTCCATTACCGGGCAGATATTAAATTCGATTTCGGATTGCTCCAAATCGTATTTATCCGTATGAATGGCGCCTACTTCGGAATGGCCATATTTAATATCGCCGCCGCATTGGGTAATCAGGCGCATAGCTTCGTTGCGGAAATCGTTCCACTTGGTGAAGGGATTGGCTTCCTGATAGGAACGCTGCTCGGCGGCAGGAAAAAGCCCGTCCTCATCTTTGGGGCCGAAAACGTAATATTCCAGCTCGCCCAAAGCATAAAAATCGTAACCGGTATCCTTTTTCAGTACATCGGCGGCTTTTTTCAAAGTGGTATCGGAAGCCGTGGGCATCAGGACGCCTTCATTGGTGTAATAATGGCAGAGAATATCCAAAGCCGGTATTTCAGAGAAAGGATTGACGAAAGCGGTGCTGTAGCGGGGAATGACGTAAACGTCGGAAGATCCGGCGTCAATGGCGTCCATCAACGAAGAACCGTCCACGCGCTCGCCCACGGAAAGGATTCTGTCCAGTTGGGCTTCGCTGCCTATGTAGAAATTAAGGGCCTTTAAGCGACCGTCTCTGCCGGTATGGCGGAAGTTCACCATCTCAATGCCGTTGTCGGTAATATATTTTTTTATGTCTTCCTTTGTAAAATCTTTGGCGGATTTGCCCAGGAATTCGACAAGCGGATTTCTCTGAATAAGAGAACTCATGTGTTTTTACCTTTCCCCGTTTTTATTGTTGACTGATGCTGTTATGCCGGCTTCTTCTATTTGGAGCCGCCCGTAAGCCGCTTTCGCCTTACACAAAACTGATTTTACTGCGGAATTGTGTAAAATGGTATCGTTTTTTGGCTGGGATGAAAATAACGCTGATTATTTAGCCTTCAATGCCTGATCAAGCCGTATGGTAAACGGGCCGAAAGGCTTTTTTGTTCCCTCTTCCTCCAGTCTTGGAATATAGAGCGAGCTGCCCGCCAGAATATTTTTTTTCCTTTTATCCGTAAAGAAAAACAGAAAACCGTCAACAGTAGCGCCCGGGTTAATGGACGCCGCAACCAGTTCCTTACTGGTAAAGTCCATAAGCGGTGAAAATTTTTGCGGTGTTTCCGGCACATCCGATTTTGCAGGTTCTCTCCTCCTCAGCCCCGATCTCGTGACGTTATCCACCACAACCGCCGCCGGCGTGGAATAAAGCTGTTCCCCGTCAGTCGTAAAGAGTAGAACATTGCGTGTGCGTATTGTCAGATAGGACGAAGTTCCGTTTTTAATGATGACATGAACCGGGAAATATCCACGGGAATTAAGATTTTTTACATCAAATACGGTGGCGGACTCTGCATCGGTTGAATATGGATTGGCCGCGATTGTAATCCCGCCTACCGTCGCCTGCGCCGTATACGATTCAATCGGCAGCACTTCAACGGTTTTCATGCGATAATCGGCCAAGATCGGCGCTTGAATGAACAGCAACAAAAGAAATACACAAAATATCTTTTTCATAATATTTAATAATAACACAACTACTCAAAGGAAACGCTGATTAATTGCCTGAGCGGGATGAAGTACGAGGCGCACGGAGCGCAGGAACCGAGGCATATACAGAAATATGTTGAGGTTACGAGCACCGCGCAGCCGTAAACAATTTGGCGATTCGCCCGCACGGGCGATTAATCAGTGTTTCCTTAAAAGAGGGCGCGATAGTAGCATAACTCAATTAAATTACTCTTAAATTACTCTCCGGAAAACCCGGAGCGGTTCCCTTGATTAATTGCGAAAAAAAGCTTGCAGAAAACCGCAAAAAGCCTTAAATTGTCTTTATTGTTTTGACGATTAAGCGTATTAACCGGCAATCTCAAGGAAGAGTTGCGGATTGCCAGCTATAGGAGGTGAACGATTATGGTACCGAATTTTTCGATTCCTTTGAATGGTTTACAGCAGGCTGGCTGGGATCTTGAAAAAATAGCGAATCGCATCGCGTCGCAGGGGCAGGGAGCGCGTTCCGAGGAGGGAAGCGGCGCCGCCGCAGTGGGCTTGGATCCCGCCGCGGATATGACCATGTTGGCGCAGGTCGAAAACACCGCGAAAGCCAATCTGCGTGTTCTTTCCACGCACGACGATCTGTCGAAAAGCATTCTGAATCTTTTCGCTTAAAATTTCATCGGCGCGGGCAGTTGAAAAAAGCTGAACATCAGGCAATGTGGCGACTTTTATACTTTTATTAAAGGGATAAAAGTCGCCCATTTTTTTGTCGTTCCTACTATATTAAAATTTGTATTTCAAATCTCTGGAGGTAAAACGCATGAAAAAAGAGGCATTTTGTCAGTACTGCATCGATTCTTACCGCCCCGTGGAAAACATGTTAAAGATGGTTCCCCCGGACAAGCTGAACTGGAAGCCGGAAGAAAACTTCATGAGCGTCGGAGAGCTGATTGCGCACCTCTGCGACGGCGTCGGCGGCGAACTGAAAATGCTTGTGACCAACAACTGGCCGGCGCATCCGGAAGGCCCGATGCCTTCATGCTCCGCCTCGGAAGGGCTTGCGAAACTTGAAAAAGACAAAGCCGTTTTGCGCGAACTCATCGCCGGAATTTCGGAGGAGGATTTCGCAAATCGCGAGGCCGCCACGCCATGGGGGGCAAGCGGCACGATTGAAAAAATGGGATTTTATTTCAAAGAACATTTCACAAATCACAAGATGCAGCTTTTTACTTATCTGAAACTGCTCGGACTGCCGGTCAACACCCAGACGCTGTACGTTGGATAAGCCAATAATCCGATGCTCCGAAAAGCGCTGGCTGGCCTGCTCTTTATAGTTCTTTTTTCGACATGCGCCCCCGTCCGCGCGCGCGGCAACTGGGCCGATGAAACGCTTGACCGGTTGTCCACGCGGGATAAAATCGCCCAGTTGATACATGTGCGGATGCCCGGCAGGTTCATCAACCGTCAGAGCGACGCGTTCAAAAAAGTCGAAAAACTTGTACGTGAAAACCATATAGGCGGGCTGGCGCTTTTCGCCGGAAACGTATATGAATCGGCGATACTGCTGAATGAATTTCAGGAGATTTCCAAACTGCCGTTGCTGGTGTCGTCCGATTTTGAACGCGGCGCGGCCTTTCGCATCGAGGACGCCACTTCCTTTCCGTGGACAATGGCGCTTGGCGCGGCGGACAGCGAAGATCTGGCGTACCGGCAGGGTCTTGTCACGGCGCGGGAATCCCGCGCCATGGGAGTTCACTGGATTTTCGCGCCGGTGATGGATGTAAACAACAATCCCGACAACCCGGTTATAAATATCCGGGCTTTCGGCAGCGACCCCGGGAAGATATCGCGCCTAGGCGTCGCTTTCATACGCGGGGCGCAGGCCGGAGGCGTGCTGGCAACGGCCAAGCATTTTCCCGGCCACGGCGACACCAACATTGATTCACATGTCGGCCTGCCCATATTGGAAGCCGGCATGGATCATCTCGAAAGCATTGAATTCGTTCCCTTCCGCCGCGCCATAGAAGCCGGCGTGGACGCGGTTATGACCGCGCATATCGCCGTCCCGCAACTCACAAAAAACAAAAAAACTCCGGCAACTCTCTCGCACGAGATTCTTACCGGCGTTTTGAAAAACTCGCTCGGATTTCGCGGCATCGTTGTAACCGACTCGCTCGAAATGGACGGCATTAAAAAGTATTATGGCAACGGCGCCGCCGCCGTTGCCGCCATTAA
>JAIRVC010000056.1 GCA_031254095.1 Acidobacteriota bacterium | reverse complement strand
ATACGCCGCACGGTACGGTCGAGACGCCGGTATTTATGCCGGTCGGGACGGCGGGCGCGGTAAAGGCGATGCCCATGGACGCTCTCGAGGCGCTCGATGCGGAAATAATCCTTGGCAATACCTACCATCTCTATCTGCGGCCGGGGCATGAGCGCATCGCGGCGCTGGGCGGCCTGCATAAATTTAATTCGTGGAAACGGGCGATTCTGACCGACAGCGGCGGCTATCAGGTTTTCAGCCACCGTGACCTGCGCGATATTTCCGAGGAAGGCGTCCGTTTTGCCTCGCATATCGACGGAAGCCGCAATTTTTTTACTCCAGAATCGGTTATCGACATTCAGCGCGCGCTGGGTTCCGACATTGTCATGGCCTTTGATGAATGTACGCCTTATCCCGCCGGTCACGCTGATGCCGGGACGTCGATGGAGCGGTCGATGCGCTGGGCGAAACGTTGTTTTGACCGCTGGAATGAATGCCGGAATGAATCGAAAGACGATGGCCGTGCGCTTTTTGGAATCGTGCAGGGGGGCGTCTATCACGACTTGCGGCAGCGCTCGGTTGAGGCGCTTTTGCCGATCGGTTTTGACGGCATGGCGATTGGCGGGCTGAGCGTCGGCGAGCCGAAAAACCTCATGTATGAAATTATGGAAGCGACCGCGCCGCAGCTTCCGGAAGACCGGCCGCGCTACCTGATGGGAGTCGGAACTCCTGAGGATCTTGTTCGCGGCGTCGCCGCTGGAATTGACATGTTCGATTGCGTCATGCCGACGCGCAACGCGCGGAACGGATATTTGTTCACTTCCCGTGGGCGGGTACTGATTAAAAACGCCGCTCACGCGAACGATCCCGGGCCGCTTGATCCCGGCTGCCGATGCGATGTCTGCCGCCGTTACAGCCGCGCGTATCTGCGGCATCTGTTTCTATCCGGGGAACATATTTACGCGGTCTACGCCACGATTCACAATCTTACCTTTTACCTTGACATGATGCGGAAAATAAGAGAGTCTATCCAACTTGGAAATTTTAGCGACTGGCTCGGGCGCGTGAAAAGCTTTACGGGGAAAAATGAAGGAAATTTTTCTGAAATTGCGGACTAACCTGAAAACCGCAACAGGCGCTTCGGGCATTTTTCGCATAAAAATATAGAGGAAAAAAGGGCAAATGGAACAATTAGTCATACTGCAAGCCGCTGCTCCACAAAGTACGCTGATGACATTCGCGCCGATTCTGATCGTGGGCGTGATTTTTTATCTCCTGATTTTTATGCCTATGCGCAAGCGGCAGAAAAAAGAGGAAGAGATGCGCACCGCTCTAAGACCGGGAGATCGCGTTATTACCAGTTCCGGTATTTACGGCGTTGTGGCCGGCGTCAAGGAAAAAACATTTATTATTAAAGTAGCGGATCAGGTAAAGATCGAAATAGCTAAAAACGCAATAGCCGGCGTTCAGGGACCGGAAGAAACGGGTTCCGGCCCTGTGTCGCAATAATTTTTGAGGTTCCCTCCAGGGTTTAAGAATATGCAGAAGAATTTAATGTGGAAATTCGTCGCGTTGGGAATTTTTCTCCTGATATGCGCGTGGTTTTTTGCCGGGCCAAAGGAAAGCGGCGCCGGTGCCTTTTCACGGCTTAATCTCGGCCTTGATCTGAAGGGCGGCACCAATCTTGTGCTGCAGGTTATGACCGACGACGCGGTGAATATGGAACTTAATCAGGCCGCTGAACGGATAGGGCAGGAGCTCAAATCCAGAAATATTCAGTTTGAGTCATCCAGAAAGACGCAGACGGAAGGCGATTATTCGATCGCGGTTCGCGGCGTCGGCGCGGACAAGGCCAATGACGCGCGTCAATATCTGCAAAGCTACGATCAGCGTTTTGACCTGCGCAGCTCAATTCTCGACGGAAACACCGACTTTACCATTACGATGAAATCGGGCGAGGTTCGCGCTCTGCGCCAATCGACGGTGCGCCAGGCGCTTGAGACTGTCCGGCGGCGCGTTGACGCTCTGGGCGTCGCTGAGCCTACGCTTCAGATATACGGCAACCGCGGGCAGGAAGTTGACGACCAGATTATCGTCGAGCTTCCCGGCGTTGACGATCCCGACCGCGTTACGGGGCTGCTTTCAAACACTGCCCAGCTTGAACTGCGGCTTGTGAAAAGAGATCAGGGCGGGGCGTTTTCATCCGTAGAGGCCGCGATTTCCGCAAACGGCGGCAGAATTCCTGACGATTACACGGTGCTTCCCTATCGTGAAAACCGCGGTGAAGGTTCGCTGCAATACCTTGTGGTCAACCGTGTGCCCGTTATTACCGGAAAAGAGCTGAAAACGGCGCGCACGGGAAGGGACAGCAACGGACGCCCGGCGGTTAATTTCTTTTTGACGCCGGACGGCGCTACGCGGTTTGCGCGCGCCACGGGAGATCATATTGGCGAAAGCCTTGCGATTGTGCTTGACAACGTTGTGCGCAGCGCTCCTACAATTCAGGCCCGCATTGAATCCGAAGGAATTATTAATGGGAGTTTTACCGATCAGGAAGCGTCCGACCTCGCGCTTCTTCTGCGTTCGGGCGCGTTGCCCGCTTCGCTTCAGGTATTGGGGCAGCGGCAGGTCGGCGCGTCTTTAGGCAACGATTCCATTAGATCCGGCATCTTTGCCTCCATAATCGGGTTCGGCCTGATCATTATCGCAATGCTGATTTATTACAAAAAGGCGGGGATCAACGCCATTTTATGCGTCAGCGCGAATACCCTGATCCTGATGGGTTTCATGGGCGCTGTCGGCGCAACGCTGACCCTGCCCGGCATCGCGGGGATTATCCTTACGATCGGCATAGCTGTTGACGCCAACGTTCTGATTTTTGAAAGAATTCGTGAGGAACTCCGCGCGGGCAAGGCGGTGCGCTCGGCCATCGACGCCGGTTTCACAAGGGTGTTCTGGACGATTTTCGACGCGAACGTGACTTCGCTGATCGTGGCGCTCTTTCTGTTCCAGTTCGGAACGGGGCCGGTTCGGGGTTTCGCCATAACGCTTATAGTCGGTCTTATTGCCAACCTGTTTACCGCCGTCGTTGTGTCGCGCTGGTTGTTTGAGCTGACTCTGGGCGGCCGCCGGGTGGAAAGGCTGTCGATTTAAAAAGGAATTTATACGGCCTGC
>JAIRVC010000370.1 GCA_031254095.1 Acidobacteriota bacterium | reverse complement strand
ACGATAAACGAACGGGAACCCGAGTGTGATTACGGTATCGCGCCATGAAATCACGCGTTACAAAAAGTATTAATATGCCGTTTCGCTGTTAATATTACCGGTCTGAGATTCTTTTCGTCGGGTTCGCAGTCCATCATCGCAATCAATTGTACATATTCGCGCACAAACTCCGTGTTGTCCGTTACGAGTCTCAATTTTTCACAGAAAGCGTTTTGAACCCTGCGGTACTCGGCCGCGAGCGCGCCGTCAATGACATCGCCCGCGTCCAGTTTTCTTTCGAGATAGACCGTGGCGTTTATAACCTGCTCCAGCAATTCCGATGGATTGTCCGCGCTGTATTCATAGCCGCCTGCGCGGTTTTTAAAGCAATACTCAACCCATGCGTCACGGACGATTTTTTCAAAATTTTCCCGAAACGCCTGTTGATTTGTAAGAGGCGAATCCGCAATCCGCCGGGGCAGTTCGGCGTTGATTTTGCTCAGCCGCTCATGATCGCCGGCAAGCGCTACGGCTTTTTCCACGTATTCATCCTCTGAAAACGCGGCCAGATCATCCAGTCCGACGTGTTTTAACAGGCTGTAGCTTGCGCGCGTCACATGCCGTTTGCCGACGAGCGTGACTATCGGCCGTCCCATTTTCAGCGCGTCGAACGTAGTGGTCGCTCCGCTGAAAGGATGGGTGTCAAGCATAATGTCTACATCGTTATATGCGGCAAGATATCCTCCTAAACCGCGCGGCGGCGAAATGCTCACGCGTTCCATTTGAAGGCCGCTCTTTCTGAGCAGCTCATAAAATATTTCGCGGCCTTCGTCGCCTTTAGGCGGAAGCCCCATGATCTGAAGGCGCGAGTTTTCGCACTTTTCCAGTATCATCCGCCACATGCGAAGGGTTTTGTCCGTAATCTTCTTGAGAGTATGAAAACACGCGAACGTAATATATCCGTTGCGCGTAAATGCCGGCGGCTCAACCTGCGGCTGACTGTTCAATGAATAACAGAGGAAACACTCAGGCATATACAGAAGTTTTTCTGTGTAGTATTTTTCAGACCCCGGCGGGTCCACATTTTTGTCGGCAATGATGTAATCCATCGCGGCGACGCCTGTAGTCACCGGAAACCCTATCCATGATATCTGAACGGGAGCAATCCGCCGCGCGTACAAATGTATACGGCTGCCCGTCGAATGACTCATCATGTCAAACGCTACATCCACCCTGTTTGCCAGAAACAACTGTTCAATATGCGAATCAGGACGCTCGTAAACATCCTCCCATCCGCCCGCTAGCAATTTAAACTGCGCGGTTACCGGGTCATATTCATCGTTCGGCTTCGCCAGATTGAAACAAAGGTTATGACAATGGCTGATTACGGTGCTTACCATTACCGGCAATAAAAAATATCCGACAGGATGCAGCCTGAGGTCCATGGATAAATATCCAATCCTGATTTTCCTGAATGGCTTCGGCGTGTTGTTAAAAACGGTATTCGTCTGGAGTTTTTCGGTACTCCGGCGTATATCGCCGAGGATATCCGGAAATTCGTCGTCGCTGATTGCGCCATGATATGCGTCAGCCCCAAGTAATTGGCTGGCGATTCCCAACCGCCAGACCGGGTCGTCGCACCGGGCGAGCGCTTTCTTGTAGTATTCAAAGCCGCTCACGCCGTCGCCGCTGTCGTGACAGAGCCGCATAAGATTAGCGCATATATGGTGATCTTCGCCAAATCTTTCGATGTATTCGCGGGCCGCCTGAAACGCGTCCCTGTACCTGCCTATCGTCGTAAAGCAAAAGACTTTGTGCCGCATGGCGCCCGCGTCCAGACCTATACCGGGGAATTCATCAAACGCCTGAGCCATTTCATCCCATTTGCCCGATTTGGCGCAGGCATATAGCAGGTCGTACATAAGGCTGGTTTTATCTTCTTCTGTTGCGGTGCTCATAAGCGTCCGGCAAATCCCGGCGAGTTTTATATAGTCCGGCTTATGTGTATAAGCTATTCGCAATAGATCATAAATATGTTTCTTTTCGGAATACGCCACATTCCCGGCAAGAGCCAGCGTCGTTTCCAGGTTCTCCGCCGCTCCGGCAAAATTTCCAAGTTCGCATCTGCAAAGCGCCGCATGGAAATTAATTTCGATTTCAAGCAAGGGTTCAGGGTTGCGTCTGAGCGCGGATTCCAGCGATTGCAAAGCGTTCGTGTATTCTCCGCCTTTCATTTGGCTTTTTGACGTTTCCAATAATTTCAGCAGCTTACGATTCATTTATCAATGATCCTATGCAAATATATTCCGTCCCGGCAATTAATCGGCGTTTCCATAGCGCCGCAAGCGTCAATTCAGCAACCGTCGTTGTAAGCGCGAAGCGCGGAACCGGTTGAGTCGGACAATTCATAACGTCCCAACCCTGCAAAAGGGCTGAACAAAAATATATTACACGACTATTAAACGTTTCTATAGAGTTTCGGCCGCGCGTCATGGAGCTTCTCTATAGCCTCCACACAGATATGCGGGTCAAGAAAGCGCCTTTATACGCCTCTCTGAAACGGCCGATTTTACAGCCTTTACGCGCGATCGCCGGATGTTTGTGATAAAATTCGCACTGAGTGTGAAAATGAGGGATATTGTTATGATTTCGCATGAATTATCTGAGAAACTTTCTAAAATAAACGTGGATTCGCATATATATAAGCTTGTCCGCGACAAAAACGGCTATCCAAATCTGTTGATTGACCTGGGAGCCTCGCAATTTTATTTGCATGACGCAGGGGACGTCTGGCAAGGCGCGCAGGAGTTTGCCGAAAAAAATTATACGGACGCATCGAACATCATACTGTTTGGAGCGGGGTTTGGTTATCATATCCTGGCGTACCTGAAAAAGCTGCAACCCGGACAAAAACTGCATATCTTCGAGCCGGACCTCGCTATATTAAAAATCGCCCTAAAAGAGACGGATATTGAAGAAGTCTTGCGCCATGAAAGCATTTGTTTTTACGCGGATGATATAAAAAATTTATTGAACCCGATTTTCAGATGTTTAAATCTGCGGCCTGTCGTCTTCTGTCTTTATGCGCCCAGTTTAAACGCGGCGCCGAAAGCGGCGCTAAGTATAATTCAAGCTATAAAAATTTTCAAAACACAGCACTTCTTTACGCCGAAGGAATGCAGCGCGGCCGATGTAATGCGCAATTTCGAATTCAATATGGAGCTGTATCCCAAACCGGCAAAGCCTTATCGGATTATAATGATAGGCTTTCACAATAATGAGAGTACAATCAGGTCATTTTCGGATAATCTTATGCTGGCTTTAACTCTGCTGGGCTGCGAGATAAGCTATATTTCCTATAAAGAATTTACTGAATCTCTTGCCGCGGTTGAGCGGCATCCCGTTCACGCGGAGTTAGACGCCAGTGATTTTATTATTTGTGTCAATACTTGCGGTTTGAACGATCATATATGCGACAAAACAGGTATTCCATATATCTGCATCCTTGTAGACCGTCCCCTGTATTTCATTTCATGTCTGACCAGCGGCATTCGAAACGTTATCTATACCTGGATAGATAAAGCCGACATGCTGGTTGCGGAAAAATATTATTGCAAGAGCGCGCGTCATGCGTTTTTGCCCCATGGCGGAGAAATAAACTTTGAGCTTTCCGATGTTTTTACAAGAGAACGCTACATTGATGTATTGGTATCCGGCAGCTATCACTACGAAGGCGCCGACCCGATTGACAATCTCCGGCAGAAAGATTTGCCCATAAGCCGTGAAACTATAAATAATATAATAGCTCTTTATGAAGCAGGCGGCAAACCCTGGGAAGAATGCGCGCGCGAGGCGGCAGCTTTTCGCACCGATGAGGAAGTATTGGAGTTTATGTCCGCCGCCGGCTATGAACTGGATCGTCATATGCGGATTAGAAAAAGAACAGCCATCATAAAGGCGCTCCTGGACGGCGGCATTACCGTTCATTGTTTTGGCGCTAACTGGGAGAGATCGGAACTGATTAACCACCCAAATTTCTTATACCACGGCTTTGTTTTATGCGAACCCGGCCGCGAGTTATTTATGCACACAAAAATTCTGGTCAACGACCTGTCCGTCTTTATCACCGGAAGCCATGAACGGGTGTTTTCGTCAATGCTGCGCGGCGTTTTGTGTATAACCGATTATACCGACTATCTGGGCGAGCATTTCACCGACGGAAAGGATATTGTTTTTTTCGATGATAACGATTTAGAAGGCCTTGTGCAAAAGGTTAAATACTATCTTGCGAACGATGAAAAGCGTCTTCAGATTACTAAAGCCGCTTTTGAAAAAGCACGTAAAAAACATACCTGGCTCAACCGTGCCGCCGATTTGATTGAGATATTTGAATCAGCCCATTGAGCCTCGCCGTAGTTAAATCAGATTATAGAACAACGGGGTCGGAGAGCATTGAGTAATGTGGGTGCCGCTGGCTATAAAGCGCTCCATGGTTCGGGATCACGCAGTATGCCAAACCTAACTCATGATTGGTGTCAGAAAGGCGATGTTCGTGCAGATGCAGGCGAGGATAGATAGCCTGGGTATACGCAATCGGTCCGGTTGTCCTGATCACGCCTTCCCTTCCAACCCCAAAGTGTTGAGCGCTGTAGTTTTCGATGTTGTGCAGAACGAGCTCAATGACATATCCAAGGAATGGGTGTGCCGGAATTGACGCAACGTACCACTGCTGAAACTCTCCGCGGGGGAAGTCGAGGAAGTGCAGTCCAAAGCCGCTGTGAGTGCCGGTTGGACCGTTGTCCCAGTGAGAAAGGATGTATTGGCTATTGGCGGTGATGGAGTCCAGGGGGGCGGTTGCCCCGCTTTTTATGTCGAGATACAGACCGCCTAACTTATATATCAGAAGATATCTAAAGAAATCGGATCGCGCTGCGCCGTAGAGCGGATTGATTGAGTTGAATGCCTTCAGAACTCTGTGGCTGTAATGATCCCGTATAAACAGGAACATATCGACATCGTCATAGAAATGATGCCGCCAGCCGGGATTGTTCTCCATGAGATGTTGTATGTTCCGTTGAACCTCTCCTGGAAGATTGTGGTCTCTGAATGTCTGGTGAATTAGTTTCGGTATCATCAATCATCAATTCCTGTCCTTTTACGAATTTCCCTGAAACATCCGGACTTTTGTATTTTTGCAAGATAAATCAGGCAGCGACATTATTGCTAAACATATAAAGGAAATCAACATTCCTGAGACGCAACGGGTATAAATTATGCCTGATTTTAATGCGCCAACCCTAAACCCATTCCAAGGTTGCCTTGACAAAAAGTTATGGATTTTATACATATGCAGAACGCTGGATCGGCACATACGTAAACGGTCAGTTATGTTTTTATTTTCAAGGAGGCAAGATGAAGGTTATCGCTGTCAACGGAAGTCCCAGAAAGAAATGGAATACGGCCGCCATGCTGGAACACGCTCTTTCCGGCGCTGAGTCAACAGGCGCCGAAACGGAACTCATTCACCTTTACGATTACGATTACAAAGGCTGCCATAGTTGTTTTGCCTGCAAACTCAGGGACGGGAAAAGCTACGGCCGCTGCGCCGTCCGCGACGGGATCACGCCGGTGCTGGAAAAAATTCATAATGAAGCGGGCGCGCTCATTTTGGGCACGCCGTTTTATTTCGGCACCATGACCGGCATGATGCGCTCGTTTACCGAACGCCTGATGTT
>JAIRVC010000341.1 GCA_031254095.1 Acidobacteriota bacterium | reverse complement strand
GTTCATATTATAGTATTTTTCCAGATGCTTGCGCGAGCGGGCAATTGTCACGCTGTCAAGCACTTCAAAGAAGTCAAAATCAAGCGATTTCAACAGGGCATCCGTTGTACGCTCGTTTTCGTCCCGCTTGCTCCACTGGTTGAACGCCTTTTGGGCGTTGCGGAAAATATCGTCAATAGAGCGCTTTGTACCGAGTCTTCCGTTAATGAGGTTCGGGTTTCCTTCGTAAGCAAGTTCAAGCTGGTGGCGCAAATCGGCAAAACGATTATTCACCGGAGTAGCCGAAAGCATCAGAACTTTCGTTTTTACTCCGTATAGCGAGCGTTCGCGGCCAAGGCGGGGTATATAAAACTCCCGCTTTGCTTTGGAGGTTTCTTCCTGAAGAAAAGTTGGTGAAGTGAAAATAAAGCGCAGCTCGGCAATGCCATCAAGCTGCTTCTTTAGAGCCTGATAAGCGTATATTGAGAAATACGCCGCCGCTATGGACAGCTTGTCGCCCTTGTTTATAGTTGCCGTCAAGTCATCCTTGACGGTCTTACTCACATTATCGAGCATTTCCGGCATTTGCATTTTATCTGTTCCGGTTTCCGCGCTTATTGCGCTGGGCGCAAAATAAGCGCGCAGTCAGTTGCTCAGCGCTTCCTTTGAACCACCAATTTATCCCCAGTTGTTTAACAGGATTTGTGCGGGGTTGCAATTGCTTACTCGCTCCGGCGATTTCATGGTAATTTAGATTTTTTATCAGATGTTTCCTTTGGGAGGTCTCCGTGTGTAATCTGAAACCGGAGGTTGTGAGAGATGAGCCGGAATTCCGTTAATCCGATTGCCGGGAATATTCAGCATATCCGCGAGCGCATCACGCTAGCGGCCGAATCCTGCGGCCGCCGTCCTGAAGAAATTATTTTGCTGGCGATCAGCAAAACTTTTCCACGCGAGGCTATTACGGAGGCTCTTGCGGCGGGAATTCGCCAATTCGGCGAAAGCCGCGCACAGGAAGCTGAAGCCAAAATCCCGCATTTTGCCGAAACCGCAAAACCGGAGTGGCATTTGATCGGGCATCTGCAGTCAAACAAGACACGCCGCGCCGTGGAACTATTCGACGTCATCCAGTCGGTTGACAGCGCGAAGCTGGCGGCAAGAATCAGCCAGGCGGCGCTGGAGCTGGGTAAAACAATTCCGATACTTTTACAGGTGGATCTTGGCGATGAAGAAACCAAATTCGGCGTGACGCCCGACGAAGTCCGTGGAATTATTGAAGCGATATCTGACATGAAAGGCGTCCGCCTCGACGGTTTGATGACATTGCCGCCGTATTTTGAAAATCAGGAAGAAGCGCGGCCGTTTTTTTACAGGTTGCGCGAACTCGGAGAGAAGCTGGAAACGGAACGCTCCGGCTGTCTGGGCAAGCGGCATCTTTCCATGGGAATGAGCCATGATTTTGAAGCGGCCATCCGCGAAGGGGCTACCATCGTCCGCGTCGGCACGGCCATTTTTGGAATACGCTGATGACGGAGGTTCCTTTTCAGATACGGGAAACGGCAAATGGGCTGGAAGCGCGCCTTTACGCGCAGCCGCGCGCGCAACGCAGCGAGATTGCCGGAATCCATAACGGCGCGCTGAAAATCAAAATTTCCGCGCCGCCCGTGGATGACGCCGCCAATCGCGCCATCGTCGATTTTTTCGCGGATTTGCTTGATATTCCAAAATCGCGCGTTCGTCTCGCCTCCGGCCTGAAGTCGCGGAACAAGACGCTTATTGTCGAAGGCGTTTCCCGCGATCGTTTCATTTCCGCCCTGCCTCCTCTCCGGATTTCTTCTTAGCCCACAGGAAAACGCTGACTCTTCAATCTTATGATATACTTTGCATCAGGTTTTGAAAAACCTGACAAAATGAAAGGAAACACGGGTTATGACAGCATCAGCAGACGAAAGCATCATACATGATATCGACCTTGCCGAATGGGGGCGAAAGGAAATCGAAATCGCGGAACAGGAAATGCCCGGCCTTATGGCCGTGCGCGCCAAATACGGCCCGCAGAAACCGCTCGCGGGGGTGCGCGTCTCCGGTTCGCTTCACATGACTATCGAAACGGCCGTGCTTATAGAAACACTGGTCGAACTCGGCGCGGCGGTACGCTGGGCAAGTTGCAATATATTCAGCACGCAGGACCAGGCGGCCGCGGCCATCGCCGCCACCGGCGTTCCGGTCTTTGCGTTCAAAGGCGAATCCCTGGAAGAATACTGGGAATTCACGCTGCGCGCGCTTACCCATCCCGGCGGCAAGGGGCCGGAGCTGGTGGTTGATGACGGCGGCGACGCGACGCTCATCCTGCACAAAGGCTATGAAATGGAACATGGCAGCGACTGGGTAAACACGCCCGCTTCAAGCCATGAAGAGGCAGTCATCAAAAATCTCCTGAAAAAATGCGCCGCGGAGGGTCCGGGCTGGTTTAAGAAAACCTTCGGCGAATGGAAAGGCGTCAGCGAGGAAACAACGACAGGCGTACATCGCCTGTACCAGATG
>JAIRVC010000325.1 GCA_031254095.1 Acidobacteriota bacterium | reverse complement strand
GGCGTTGAAATGGAAGCTCTGACGGCGGCTTCCGTGGCGGCGCTCACGCTCTACGACATGGTGAAAGCCGTGGAAAAGGGAGCGGTTATTGAAACCGTGCGGCTTTTGGAAAAAAGCGGCGGGAAAAGCGGTCTTTACCGCCGGGAACAATAAAATCACCTCAATGTTTCTGTCTTTAAAAAATGTGGATTTCGCATACGAAAATTCACAGGAAGCGGTTTTTGAAAACCTGACATTTACCATCGGGCAGGGTTGGACCGGTGTTGTCGGCGCCAACGGGTCGGGCAAATCAACGTTGCTGCGCTTGGCGCTTGGCGAACTGTCGCCCGCCAAAGGGCAAATCCACCAGCCTTGCCCGGGGTTATATTGCGAGCAGCGTACTGATTCAGCGCCGGACGGTCTACGGGATCTTTTGGACGATTGGCGGCCTGAGGCTCAAAGGCTGAATCAAACCCTTGGCTTGCGGCCGGATTGGGCATGCCGTTGGGAGACACTGAGTCACGGCGAGCGCAAACGCGCCCAGATAGCGGTAATGCTGCATCAAAACCCCGGTCTTTTGGCCGTTGATGAACCTACGAACCACCTTGACCATAAGGCCGCAAAGCAGGTTTGGCAAGCCCTCAAGCTGTTTCAGGGCATTGGTTTGCTGGTCAGTCATGACCGGGAACTGTTGGATGATTTATGCGGCCAGTGTCTTTTTCTAACGCCGCCGGGAACTGTCTTGCGTCCCGGCGGTTACAGCGAGGGCGCTACAGAGGCGAAAAAAGAAGCTTTAGCCGCGCAAAGGCGGCTGACTAAAGCCTCCCGTGAAGTCGCAAGACTTCAAAAAGAATTTTATATCCGGCGCGAACAAACAAATAAAGCGGAAAGACAGCGGTCAAAGCGTGGAATTCCAAGGAAGGATCGTGACGCAAAGGCAAAAGTCGATGCCGCCCGCGTTGCGGACAGCGGCAGCGGGCAGCGAATGCGCCAGGTTGAAGGCCGCCTTGAACTGGCAATAGAAAAGAGATCGGAAATTAAAAAAAAGCGCGAATTTTCGCTGGGAATAAGCATTGGAGGCGCGCAGGCCCAAAAGAGAATTTTAGTGTCGCTGGAAGAACAGCGAATTCCGCTTGGCGACGACAACTATCTGTGGATTCCGGCGCTATTTATACAATCCGATGACCGGATAGGCATTCAAGGCCCGAATGGCGCGGGCAAAAGCACGCTGGTCAGGCGCATCGCCGACGGTTTTGGCCGCACCAGTCACAAAATCGCCTATATTCCGCAGGAAATTGACGCCGCCCGGTCAAGACGGGTACTTGAGGATTTCCTTAAACTTCCGAATGACCGCCTTGGGCGGGCAATGACGCTTGTGCGCCGGCTCGGTTCAGATCCGGCGCGTCTGCTGCAAAGCGCCGAGCCCAGCCCGGGAGAATTACGCAAGCTGCTGATAGCGGCCTGTATTCAGGACGACCCAAATATTTTGATTCTGGACGAACCCACAAACCACATGGATCTGCCCTCTATTGAGTGCCTTGAAAACGCGCTGGAAGATTGCCCGATGGCGCTGTTGATGGTCAGCCACGACAGGCGTTTTCTCGGCAAACTGGCAAAGCAGATTTGGACGATACAAAAGGGCCGGGAGCACGCGTGGGAGCTGTATTCACGGATGGCGTAAACAGCTTTGCGGGCTGACGCGCCGGTTTTGTTGTGCTAATTTTATTCAGACACTTAATTAACGTTAAGGAGAGAGCTGTGGCGGCGGACTATAGCGAAAGCGATCGAAAATTTATGGCGAATCTCAAGCGCGAACGCGACGACCGCATGAACGGGTATCGGGAACGGGCGATGAAGCTGTTCCCGCCAGTTTGCGGACGCTGCGGGCGCGAGTTTGAGGGAAAACGGCTGCGCGAGCTGACGGTGCATCACAAAGACCACAATCACGACAACAATCCTCCCGACGGCAGCAACTGGGAACTCCTTTGCGTATACTGCCACGAAAACGAACACTCACGGAATCTTGCGGCGGACTGGTCGGAAGGGCCGTCCGCGGGCGCGGATAAAATCAGCATGTCAACCTACAATCCGTTCGCAGGATTGGGGAATATTTTAAAAAACAAGTAAGAAAAACATTAAATCAAAAAATCAAAGGAAAGGTTTACGTAATATGAGAAAAACGATATTGGCCATTTCAGCGCTTGTTCTGCTCGCCGCCTGCTCGGCACCGCCGGCAACCAACACCGGCACCGCCGCCGCTGGCTGCGACCGGGAATGCCTGAAGGGCTTTGTCAATCAGTACCTCGATGCCATCACGGCGCACAATCCGGCCGCTTTGCCGGTTACTGCAAATGTGAAATTTACCGAAAACAACGAAGAAATGAAGCTCGGCGAAGGATTGTGGCAGACATTCACCAGGCCGACCGCTTACCGCAGGGATATTCTTGACGTAAAACAGGGCGTCGCCGTTTCGTTTCTGGTGGCTGAAGGGGAAGAGACGCCGATGCTTTATGTGATCCGGCTGAAAATCGAAGATAAAAAGGTTTCCGAAATCGAAACCATGTCGGTGCGCAACAAGGAAGAGGGAATGCTTTATAATCCGGAGAATCTGCAAACGGTTGTCCCGCTTATGCTGACCGAAGTTCCGGAAAATCAGAAAACATCACGCGAGGAGGCCATCAACGCGGCTCTTACCTATCCCGCCGGCCTGAAAATCGGAAGCTTTGTGAAGGTTGATTCTCCAATGGCTCAGGAAGCGTACAGATACGAAAACGGCCAGCTCATGGCGGGGCCGGGCTGGACCTTCTTCCCGGGCTGCGACGTAATGAAGACCCAGGCGATTCCAACCCTGTCCGAAATCACCCACCGCGTAATCGCCGTTGATGAAGAACTTGGCGTAGTCGCGATGCGAATGAATTTTGGAAAAGGATCATTGTTCTCCGGACAAGGCGTGCTGGATGTCTGGCATTCCTTCAAAATCTACGATGGCCTGATTCACGCCGCCGAAGCATATTGCAAAGCGGTTCCCGCAGGAGCCCAATCCGGCTGGGGCTGGGATTAGACCATATCCGCCGGAAGGTTTTACGATTGGCGCATGATTCTTTGCGTTCTTTGCGGTGAATTTCTTTAACCGCAAAGAGCGCAAAGCAGGCGTAGACGCGAAAACGCCGGTGTTGACATGGGAACCCGCTTCATTTCATACGAAAAAGCGATACCAATTTTTGAAATTCCGCAGTAAAATTAACTTTCTTACAAAACAATGGCTACCATAGGAAAGTGGAACATTTTGCGACTGAAAGAGAAATCTGGCATGTCCGACCTGTCCGCGTACTCTGAATTCATGAATACCAGACCCGAAACCCTGGTACTGGCATTCCCCGGCACAGGAAAAACTTACGTTGCAAAGCACTATGAAAACGCGGCGGATAGCGATGATATCGATATGTCTCCAACGCTGTCGAGTTTTAGCTGGCTTGTAAGTTATTACGCGCAGCAGGGCAGAAACGTAACCATGGCGCCGTTCGGGTCTTACTCGCTGGCGGTTCACGCCTATCAATGGGAAACATCAAGGCTGACTTTCAATACGATATTGGCTTATCCGTCAAAGGATTGCCTTGATGAATACGTAGAGAGATACAAACAGCGCGGCAACGGAGAACAGTTTATCAGCACATGGATCGGCGATTTTAAACGCGCGATAGAAATTGCTGAAAAATTTAAAAAGTTTGAGCATCAAAAAATTGTGCTGAAACCCGGACAGTATTTAGCACAGGCGCTTATGGAAAACGGCGTTTACTTGCAGCCCAGGACGACAATGGAAAGCGGTTTTCCTGAACTGTCCGCCGCCTATGCCATACCGGCCGCCTTTTAATGAAATACTCAGCCGCCGCAAGGCGGCTAGTGGTCAGTAGTCAGTGATCAGAAAAATCCACCGTGAACCATCTTCAAAAGTAACTTCTTAAAATCAGTTATTGGCAAGTAT
>JAIRVC010000306.1 GCA_031254095.1 Acidobacteriota bacterium | reverse complement strand
GCGCTCTTTGCGGTGAATTTTTAACCGCAAAGAGCGCAAAGGGCGCAAGGAATGTTATGCCTACGTCCGCGCTTCCCGGTTTCCCGAAAATGATTTAGGATTTGCCGAACTTTAAAGTATATTTTCTTATTTTCCTTATAATTGAAATCATCGCCATAAAACGTCAGAGCTGGATGGCGTAACTATTTCCGGAAAATATTTTGGATACTGGAATGCAGGCAATCAGGCGTGTTCTTTTGACCGGCGGGGGCACTGCCGGACATGTTAATCCGGCGCTGGCGATCGGTTCGGCGTTGAGATCCGATGAAACGGAGTTCCTGTACGTAGGCATACGCGGCCGGGCGGAGGAGGAGATTGTTCCGCGCGAGGGCATTCCAATCGAATTTGTCCGGGCCGCCGCCTACCCCGGCGGCAACCCGCTTAAAATGGCGGGTTTTCTTTCAAACCTCGCGATAGGCACCTGTAAGGCCGCTTTTATACTGAAACGCTTCAGGCCGGACGTTATCGTCGGCACAGGCAGTTACGTTGCCGCGCCTGTTCTCGCAGCGGCGGCGATTCTGAAAAAAACCGGATTGTTGAAATCCCGCGTTTTCCTGCATGAACAAAACGCCGTTCCCGGCAAACTGAACAGGGCGATGGCGCGTTTTGCCGACAGGGTTCTGGTTACTTTTCCGGAGACGCTGAACTGCTTTCCGCAAAAGGGCGAACTGACCGGCTATCCGCTGCGCCGGCGTATAGCGGCAATCCCGCGCGAGGAAGCCCTGCGAAAGATTGATTTCGCCATCCCTGACGGGCGCAGGGTCGTTTTCGTGTTCGGCGGATCGCAGGGATCGCGCGTCATTAACCGCGCGCTGGCGGACGCACTGGAATATCTTATTCCGTATCGCGACAGGCTTTTTATCATTCACGGCGTCGGCCTTTATAAAAGCCCGGAATATGACGCCGCGGAGGATACGGGCGAACGTCTGCGGCAAAGGTACGACGCCTCGCAGCTCGCCGTTATAGAAAATTTCTATGTCTGGCGGCCGTATTTTTATGACATACAAAACCTGTACTCCGTAAGCGATCTGGTTATAGCCCGTGGCGGCGCGGGCAGCCTGAATGAAATATCCGCGATGAGCCTGCCGGCGATTATTATTCCAAAAGCCAATCTGCCCGGCGACCATCAGGTGATGAACGCGCGGGCAATGGAGCGGGCCGGTTGCGCGGAAGTTCTTTATGAACAGATATCGCGAAGCGACGGCCGTTTCACGGAATATCTTGACGGAAAAGTTCTGGCCGGCAAAATCGTATCGCTGGCGTTCGACGATGCGCGTCTTCAGCAAATGCGGCGTCAGAACCGCTCATTCCTCAACGAGGACGCCCTTTCACGGATTTCCGCCGCCATCCGCGAGGAAGCGCCGCGAAAAACCGGCGATTATTCCGCTCCGCCGGATCCCGGAGACAATGCGCCCATCGACAACCGGGAGCTGCTTAACCGGCTTGAAAAGGAATACGCCAAGGGCGCCGGATCCTATAAAGTGAATAATGTTATCGCCTGCGCGAAGGATGCCGAATATTTCAAAAGCCGCGCCGACGCGCTGCTGGCCGCGCCGGAATGGCAAAGACGCAACCTCGGCGTAAAACTTGCCGGGCTGCTGGACGCGCGGGAAAAGATACCTGTTCTGCTCGCGATGCTAGGCGAACGCAAACGGGTCTCTTTGCTGAAGCGGCTTTTAGGCGGCGATTTCGAGCAGGTCGGGTTTATCCGGCGGAATATTATAACCGCGCTTATCCGGCTGAATACGCTGACGCCGGAGATTGAAAGCGCGCTTCTGGCCGGTTTTAGCGATCCTTATTACGAGGTTCGCGCGGAGTGCGCGAAAGCGGCGTCTCATTTCAGCGAACATCTTTCGGCGCGCGAACCTTTCATTGCGGAGCTGCGCGGCATTCTGCGCGAATCAAATCTTGATGTCAGCACCGCCGCGGCGGAAGCGCTGGGCAAGCTGGGCGAAGAACACGACGCGCTGGCGGCGCTCCTGGATCTGTGCGACACGAAATACTGGCGGCTGCGGGAGGCTGCGCTCAAGGGTATTTTTTATCTTGTGGAACGCGGGCGCGTTGCCGACCTGAAAATGCTGAAAGCGCGGCTGCCGTATTTTATTCTGACGTCCACCGATTTTAGACCGCATTTTGAAATCAAACACGCCTACCATAAATTAGTGAAAATCCTTTCCGGAAAAAAGGAGGCGAATCTCCCGCAATGATCTATTTTCTTGGAAAATATCTTTATTCTCATTTTGAAACGCTTTCTTTTCTGCGGCTGGCCGACTACATTTCCATGCGGTCGATCGGCGCGGCGCTGACCGCGATTATTCTTACACTGAGCCTGACTCCTGTCATTATCCGCTACCTGCACGGCAGAGGCATGGTTGATCAGCGGCGCAGCACGGGCGCGGCCTCCGCGTTTGACAAAGTCGGCACTCCGTCAATGGGCGGCGCGATCGTAGTTGGATGCGTTCTGGTTTCCTGTATTCTCTGGTGCAACCTTTCAAACCTGTTTCTTGTCGTTGTGCTTCTTGCAATGGCGTGGTTTGGCATGATTGGTTTTATGGACGATCTGGCCAAAATGCGCGAACGATCGGGCGACCGCGGCATGTCAGAATCAAAAAAACTTATTTTGCAGGCGCTTTTCGCGGCGGCGCTGATGTTGCTTATGGTCAGTCCGTGGTCGCCGCTGCCGTCGGCGCAGGCGGGCGCTTTCTATGTTCCTTTCGTGAAATTTCCGATATTTCAGTCGCTCTTTATATACGCCCCCATAATTTTCTTTTTCACTGTCGTTGTCGGCAACTCGGTCAATATCGCGGACGGGATGGACGGGCTGGCGATCGTCCCCTCGGTATTTGTGGTCGGCGTATTGGGCCTTTTTGGATACTTTCTCGGCAACGCCATTTACGCGAACTATCTGAATTATCCGTTCCTACCCGGCGCGGGCGAACTCGCGGTTTTTGCGTCGGCGTTTGTCGGCGCGGGCATAGGTTTTTTGTGGTTTAACGCTTACCCGGCGCAGATATTCATGGGAGACACCGGGTCGATGGCCATCGGCGGCGCCGCGGCCGCCATGTGCGTAACGCTTCAGCAGGAAGCGCTTTTCCTGATACTCGGCGGCATGTTCCTTGCCGAGGCGGCGACTTCCCAGATTCAGGATAAAATCGGCATCCGCTGGATCGGACGGCGCATATTCATACGCGCTCCAATGCATCACCGTATGCAACATAAAGGGCTGGCGGAAACCAAGGTCGTCATCCGGTTGTGGATTATTTCAGGCATTCTGGCGCTGGCGGCGCTGGCCACGCTCAAGCTGCGATAGGAATTCATGTCGTCCCGAATATCTCATGGGGATTCCATAACGGCGGAAAACGGAAAATCGGGAAAAAACGCCGTGCTGGTCGGCGCGGGCATTTTCTCAAGCCGCGTTCTGGGCATAGTCCGTGAGCGCGTTTTCGCGTATTATTTCGGCGGCTCGGACGCGGCCGACGCTTTTAAGGCCGCGCTTAAAATTCCAAACCTGCTGCAAAATCTGTTCGGCGAAGGAGCGCTTTCGGCGTCGTTCATTCCGGTTTACGCCGGACTCCTTGGCGCGAAAAACAAAGAGGAAGCCGACAGAACCGCGCGCGCCGTCGGTTCCATCCTTGCCGTTGCCATGGCGCTTCTCGTACTTGCGGGCATACTGGCGACGCCGCTGCTTATCGGTCTTATCGCTCCCGGATTTACCGGCGAAAAACGCGAAGCGACAATCGGCATGGTTCGCATCCTTTTTCCGGGCGTCGGCATTCTCGTTCTTTCCGCCTGGTGCCTGGGCGTTCTGAACAGTCACCGTAAATTCTTCCTTCCATACGCTGCGCCCGTCCTGTGGAACCTGTCCATAATCGGCGCGCTTGCGGGATTCGGCGGACGACTGCAATCTTACCCTCTGGCTGAAATCGCGGCATGGGGAGCGGTTACGGGAAGCCTTATGCAATTCGGCGTGCAGCTGCCTTTTGTTTTACGCCTGATAGGACGGTTTCGATTTCAGTTGACCACCGCGTCCGAACATATCCGGGCGGTAATAAAAAATTTCATTCCGGGCGTCGCCACGCGCGGCGTCAATCAGATCAGCGGTTATATAGACACCATAATCGCCAGTTTTCTGCCGATGGGATCGGTCGCGGCGATGTCATACGCGCAGACGATATATCTGCTTCCCGTCAGCCTTTTCGGCATGTCCATAGCAAACGCCGAGCTTCCGGAAATGGCAAGCCGCACGGGAACGCTCAAAACCATAGCGGGGCCTTTGCGTGAGCGGCTCGAAAAGGCCATGCGGAGGGTCGCGTTTTTTGTAGTCCCTTCCGTCGCCGCGTTTCTGGCGCTTGGAGACAGCATCGTTAATCTTCTGTATCAGACCGGAAAATTTACGCGCGCCGACGGGCTGTATGTCTGGATGGCGCTGGCGGGTTCAACCGTCGGCCTTCTTGCCGCCACGCTTGGAAGGCTTTATATGTCGGCGTTCTGGGCTCTCCGGGATACGCGCACGCCGTTCCGTTTTGCCGCGCTGCGCGTCGCCCTGACGGCCGGACTTGGCTGGCTGCTGGCGTTTCCCGTTCCCGCGTGGCTTGGGCTTCCGGCACGTGCCGGCCTGATCGGACTGACCGTCTCCGCCGGGATCGCCGCGTGGATTGAGTTTGCCCTTTTGCGCGCCGCGCTGAACCGCAGGATAGGGCGCACCGGGCTTCCGCTTGCCGTTCTTGCCAGATTATGGGGCGCGGCTCTTTGCGCCGCCGGCGCGGCTTTCGCGCTGAAACAATGGACGCAGGCAATGCCGCCGCTTGCCGCCGGTTCCATTGTGCTTGCTCTTTTTGGCGCGGTTTATTTTACCGCCGCCGTTGTATTGAAGCTGCCTGAAGCCGCGCATATCATCGGCGCCGTCCGCACGCGGATTCGATTTCGGGCCTCCGGTAAAAACCCAAAATAATCGGGGCCGATCCATGGCTATCGGGATTTTTTAACACCTTGTTAAATTTGTTGTCTCGCGGCGCAGAATGTGCATAATGTAGTGTTTTACATATCATGCGAGCCTGATGGTACGTCCGATATTTACCTCGACGCTGGCATATAAATTGTGATTAAATAAGGCTCGTTTGAGCAAGAAAAGAGCTGATCAATTGGCCGCGTTGGCGAATCTGAAAACATGTAAAGAATTACGGGAGGAAAATTACTCATGAATCGCTATTCCAAAATGTTTCTTTCGTTGTTGCTTGCGTCCGCAACAACTTTATTTGTCTGTGGAATCGCCGCTGAACAGGCGGTTGCCGCGTTTCAGGACGAAGCGGAAGAAGTCGAAATGACGGAAGAAGAATACGCGGCTTATGAAGCCGAATACGCGGCATGGGAAGCCGCCGACAAGGAAACCGACATTTTAAAAAGCGGCGCGATGCTTATGGAATTCCTGCAAAAAAATAAGGAATCCAAGCTGGCGCCCTACGCCGAAAATTCTTATAAAGTGCTCCTTTCCAGGTGCTACGAAGAAAAAAAATACCAGGAACTGGAAACTCTGGCGGAGCAGTGGAACGCTTTTAAGCCCGGCGATGAAAGCATTGTGCGCATGATTGCCGTAGCCGCCCAGAATCTCAAGCACACGGATAAATATCTTGGGGCGTTGGAGGAGATGTACAAAAAGACCCCTGAGGTGGGTTTTGCCAGAGAGATCGCCGCTCTCTATAAAGAAATGAAGAATGAAGCCAAGTATGTTGAATGGACTGAAACCATACTGAAAGGCTCGGATGGGGCATCGGATGTCCTGCGGCACTATGATCTATTTCGGCAATATCTGGCTAAAGGAGATTCAGCCAAAACCATGGAATACGCGCAGTCAACTTTAAAGGCCGTGGATCAACAGAAGAATCCGCCCGCCGATCTGGCAAAACTCCTGCCTGACATCCGCCATGAGATTAACCACTATATCGGCGCCACATATTTCACCGATAAAAGATATGACGACTCTATAACGTATTTAATGAGAGCCCTTAGAGACAAGAAATACGCGAACGGTTATTTGCTGATCGGCCGCAGCCTCTGGGAACAGAAAAAGATTCTTAACGCCAGGATGGCGTTTGCAAAAGCGCAGCTTTTTGGCGAAAGCCCGCAAGCCGACAAGGATGATAAATCCATAGCGCCCAAGGCAAAGGAATTGATGGAGCAGATACACAGGAGTCTGCAAAACAATACGCTCGTCGGCATTGAAAGGCAGTATAAAAGAGCGCAGGAGATGACGGACGAAGATCTACTAAAGCCGCTTCAGTAGGAAGAATTTGATTTACTGAAAGCGAAAACCTGATTTTCTGCCAAAATCAGAGATCGCCTGCGGAAAATATAAAACCTGTGAGGTTTCAAAATACTGAAACTTCACAGGTTTTTGTTTTTTCCGGCCGGTATATGCGTGATAATAAGGCCTCTCAGGTTTTATCGCATCAGGCAGGTTTATATTGGTTTAATTTAAGGAGCGGACGCATCGTGAAGGAACTGAAAAAATCCCTGTTGTACGGCTACGGTATCGCGGACATGTTTTTTGTCCTCATGGTCAGCATGGAGTTGTACTACTTCACCATGTTTTTGACCGACTGGGCGCAGTTTTCCATGAAAACCGTCCAGGTCATTCTTTATATCACCGGCGTGCTTGATGTTGTATGCGTACTGCTTTCAGGAATCATACTGGAAAAAGTCAACCTGAAATTCGGCGGCAAGTATCGCTCATGGTTTCTTATCGGGCCGCTGCCTATCGCGATTCTGTTTGTTTTTCAGTTCACAAAGATCGGTTCCGACGGTCTGGCGGCTTTTATCATTATTATCGGGTTCACCGCCAGTCATCTTTTATGGAACACTGTAGCGGCCTGCGGCGGCGCCATGATCGGCCGCATGACCAAAGAGACGAAAGAACTTACCCTGCTGTCCACCAGCCGCGCCCAGGGCATGACCGCCGCCGGATTGATCTTTTCCTTTGCCGGGCCGTGGATGATCGTATTCTTTTCCGGACGCACCAGTCAGGTGACGGGCGCATCCTTAACCGTGGCCGTAGCCGGCGTCCTGATGATTCTGGGTTATCTTTATATTTACAGGGCGACATCAGGTATGGATCCCTACGACAAGGAAACGGCTCAGACGGCGCAAAAAGAAGCATCCCTTCCCGTCTGGGAAATTGTCCGTCTCGTATGCGTCAACCGTCCGCTCCTGATGCTCATAATCGCCGAAATTTTCCGCAGTTTGAGCATTATGCTTGTTTCCGCGCTGGCTGTGTACTACTGCAAATACGTATTGGACAATGAGCCTTTCATGACGCCATTCATACTGACAACGGCGATTCTCGGGCTGTGCGGCTCATTTATTGCCACCTGGATCGGGCCGCGCCTTGGCAAACGCCACACCTATTGGGTGGCGATGCTGGCCGCCGGTATTATTTTCGCCGCCGCGCGATTTGCGGGAACCTCCGCGTGGAGTTTCGCCATTATGTTCGGCCTGGGCTCAGCCTCAGTGGTTATGGCCAGTTGCATGAATACCGCTCTTTTTTCCGACACGGTGGTTTACGGAGAGTGGAAAAACGGCAAAAACATCCGCGCATTTACGATGGCCCTGCTGAATCTTCCCATCAAACTCAGCGTGTTGCTGCGCACCGCCGTCGTAACTACCGGCCTGATAGCGATCGGCTACATCGCCAATGCCGAACCGACGCCGGAAGTTGTCGAAGGAATCAGGTCGCTGATCGCATTTTCAAATGCCGTAACCTGCCTGCTTGGCGCCGCCATTTTTTTCCTGGGCTACAAGCTCAAGGACGAAGACATAGTAAAAATGCAGAATGAACTCGCGGAACGAGAGAATTAAGCCGAAGTTCGATATGAAAAAGAGGTGAAATCAGGTGTAAATACATGTAAGCAAGAGGGATCCCGTGATTTATACGGCGATATATGTTTCCATAAACAGAAATTTTAATCTTGTCATTATCCCCTTTTGTCTCAATAGCTTACTGCCATTTTTTATATCGAACTTCGGATTAAAAATGCGAACCGTGCATTTACCATAACCCGTCATGCAGTTTCCTCTGGCGCACTATCTCTTGGCAGCAATAGTTTTTTTCGCGCCAACCTCTCG
>JAIRVC010000304.1 GCA_031254095.1 Acidobacteriota bacterium | reverse complement strand
GTTTGTTTGCAGTAACCGCGCCGGCCGCGGACAGGGATTCGTGCGCCGGTCTCATGAAACAGAAATACGCGAATGTGACGCTTGAATCGGCCGTCTTTATGGACGATCCCGGCGGATTTGCCGCGCCTCAGACTCCGGGAATGTTCGGTACACCGCCGGGCCTTAAAGTCATGATGCCGTTCTGCCGCGTAACAGGTTTTATAAAACCGGTTCCCGAATCGCATATCGGTTTTGAAGTCTGGCTGCCCCCGGCTGAAGAATGGAACGAACGATACTTTGCCGTCGGCAATCCGGCATTTGAGGGAGCGATCAAATACCAGGGGCTCACCCGTGCGTTGGCGAACGGCTACGCGGCAAGTTCCACAGATACGGGGCATCAGGATCCCGGGCACAAATGGGCCATGGGCCAGCCGGAAAAGCTGACCGACTGGGTGCATCGCGCCGTACATGAAACGGCTGTCGTCTCAAAGCGTTTAATCCAGGCGTACTACAGCCGCGCCGCGCGCTATTCGTACTGGAACAGTTGTCACAACGGAGGCCGCCAGGGACTCGCGGCGGCGCAGCGGTATCCGGAGGATTTTGACGGTATCGTGGCGGGGGACCCGGCGTATTATCTAACCCGCCTGCAAACGGGGTCGGAATATCTTGGCTGGATTGCGCTGAAAGACGGCACAAAATCGCCCTCATATGTGCCGCCCGCAAAATATCCGGTCATCCATCGCGCGGTTCTTGACGCCTGCGACGCAAAAGACGGCGTAAAAGACGGCGCGATTGAAGATCCCACACGATGCGATTTTGATCCGGCGTCAATTCAGTGCGCCGGGCCCGATAAACTTTCGTGCCTGACCGCGCCGCAGGTTGAAACAGTCCGGCGGCTCTACGCGGGCGCGAAATTCGCCGACGGCGCACAAATTTATTCGGGCTTTGAACCCGGAAGCGAACTGCTCTGGAACGCCCTGATCGCCGGTCCGGAACCGCACGAGATTAACAACGGATTTTTTAAATACATCGCGTTTGAAAATCCGGACTGGGATTTCCGCGACTTCAATCTCGAAAAAGACACCCGCGACATCGACGCGCGCCTTGGGTCAGCAATAAACTCAATAGAGACCGATCTGACGGCGTTCCGTAAAAACGGCGGCAAACTCCTTATGTATCAGTCGTGGAATGAAACATGGATTCCTCCGCGAATGGCAACCGTTTATTTCAACGATGTCGTCAGAACCATGGGGGGAGAAGATCAGACAAAAGATTTCTTCCGGCTGTTTATGGTTCCGGATTTCGGCATGTGTCCGGCGGATAATGGCGTGTTTGACGCCATGGACGCAATCCGGAAATGGCGCGAGGATGGCGTAGCGCCTGACCGGATCATTGCCACGTATAAAGACGGCGGCATAGAGTACAAAACGCGCCCGGTATGCCCCTATCCGCAAGCGGCGATCTACAAAGGCAGCGGCGACATCAACGACGCTGCCAGCTTCCAGTGCGGCACGCCTGACTGGTAGTGATTGTACTTAAACAATCAGTATTCGCCGAATACTGATTCTGAACAATCAATATTCGGCGAATACTGATTGTTCAGAGTAGGCCGTTCTGTTATCGTAATCTCATGAATTACATCGAAAGAACCATTAGCGGCCTCGTTGAACGAAGCCTTTTGCGGGGAAAGAGTCTTTTTCTGTTTGGCGCTCGTCAAACGGGAAAGACGACGCTTGCCAATCGCCTGAATCCGCAATTAACCATCTCGTTTGTTCAGGATGACGTCAGACAGCGGTACGAAAGAAAACCATCTCTCCTTGGCGGTGAAGTCGAAACACTCGCGGTTCGTTCCGGTGAATCGCTGCCTCTGGTTGTTTTGGATGAAGTTCAGAAAGTTCCCGCCGTGACGGATGTGGTTCAGGATCTGATAGACAGAGGAAAAGCGAAATTCCTGCTTACCGGCTCAAGCGCGCGCAAGCTGCGCCGTTACGCGCGGATAAACCTGCTGCCCGGCCGCGTGGTCGTCCTGCAATTGGATCCGTTCAGCCTGTCGGAATGGCGCGATGGAACGCTTGAAGACAGGCTGCTTGATGGAAGTTTACCCGGAATTGTTTCGGTTGAATCCGCCGATGATCGCGATCTTGACCTGACCGCTTATGTGACGACGTATCTTGAAGAAGAAATTCGTCAGGAGGCCATAGTTCGCCGATTGGATCATTTCGCGAGATTTCTGGAACTGGCCGCGTCCGAATCCGGGCAGATTGTCAATCTTTCCCGGCTTGCGTCCGAAATTGGAATATCTCATACGACGGTTGCGGGATACTATCAGATTCTTGAGGACTGCCTTATCGCGGAACGAGTCGAACCGCTTACAGCCAGCGCCACACGAAAAAAATTAACGCGTTCCTGCCGATATCTGTTTTTTGATTCCGGCGTGCGCCGGGCGGCCGCAAGGGAAGGCCGCCGGCAGCCATACGCGCGATGGGGCGCGCTTTTTGAACAATTCATCGGCCTGGAACTCCTGCGGTTTATTCACGCGCGTGGCCGGCGCGACCGTTTGCGTTTCTGGCGCGATTCCGACGGCCCTGAAGTGGATTGGGTGCTTGATTTCAATGGATGCTACGCGCCGATTGAAGTCAAGTGGACGGATTCGCCAACCGCCGCGGACGCGCGTCATTTGCGTTGCTTTATGTCGGAATACCCTACAACCGGACAGGGCTTCGTTGTGTGCCGGGCGCCGCATCCTCTGAAACTCAGCGATCAGATCACCGCCGTCCCATGGCAAAATTTTCTTGATGAATTGCCGTGGCCTTGATCCTTATTAATGGGAAGCTCTAAAACTCCAAAATTAAGACTTGCAGGGCTGGCGCATCAAAAAATATAAAACACGCCAAATCAGTGCCGCAGGCGTGAGCATGACATATACCAGACATAAAAAACGGTCACAGCCAGCGTCAGGAAAAACACAAGGAAAATGTCCGGAAATACCATGCGTGTGAAAAGAAAAGTTCCGGTGCAGA
>JAIRVC010000089.1 GCA_031254095.1 Acidobacteriota bacterium | reverse complement strand
TTAAGCCGGATTTGCGCCAAATAACAATAATTTGAGAAACAGAAAAGGAATTGAGGCTCCGGCGCAAGGCCGGAGCCGAGCCGTGTGGAATTACTCCTGCAGCTTTACAACTTCTTGCGCCTGATAGCCCTTTGGCCCCTGCGTCACGCTGAATTCAACGTGGTCGCCTTCGTCCAGGGATTTGAATCCGCTTCCCTGAATGGCGGAATGATGCACGAAAACATCGTCTCCGGAATCGCGCCGGATAAAACCATAACCTTTTTCGTTATTGAACCACTTTACTACGCCTTGTTCTTTCATCTTGCCTCTTTACTCATTACTAAAACCCGCGCAAGGCACGGGCGCTCAATTTGTGAAACTGTCTGTTTTCGTAACATTCGAATCCTGCAAGAGTCTAAACCAGTCGCGGATTTTCGTTCTACAATCAACCAGACGTACTCAAAACCTTACCAACATAAGGTAAATTCTGAATAGCATCGAATATACATGCGTATTCAGCAAAAATCTAGGAATTTCAGAAATTTTTAGAGGTTCCCATAATTACGATTTTGGAGGCCTGCGCGCTACTCGGCCGCCCGCAACGCGCGGGTCATCTTGTCAAGGAAAGTTCCGGCCGTCACAAAGCCGGTTTCCCTAAGGGAGGTCATTTCCCCGCCGTCGGGACGTAAAAAAACCAGCGTAGGAACGCCGCGTATCCGATACTTTTCCATAAGAGTTTTCACCGCCGGATCTTCGGCGGCCGTTAAATCCGCTTTCAGCATTACAAAACGCCGCGCAAGGCGTACCACTTCAGGGTCGGAATAGGTTTTTTCATCAAGCTCGCGGCAGGGCACGCACCAATCCGCGTAAAAATCAATAAATACCGGGCGGCGCTCCTCGCGCGCTTTTACAAGGTTTTCCATGGAATAACTTTCCCAGTTTATGGATTCCCTTGCGGACTCTCCGGAGATCGCCGCGGCTTTTTCATCAAGAAACGCTTCCACTCCGGCAACCGCGACGTATAGCGCCGAGGCGAAAAACAGGCAGCCGATTATATTGCGTACAACGGCAAAAACTTTTCCGGCGCCGGGAACAGGCGCTATCCATGCAAGGTAAATTCCTCCGATAAGCAGAAGAAGAGTAAGGCCAAGCGACCAGGTAAGCGGAGAAAGCAAGCTTTGCAGGTAATACCATGCCATGCAAAACAGAACGAAGCCGAAGGCTTTCCGCACCCATATCATCCATGCCCCGGAGCGCGGGAGACGATTGATGCTTCCGGAAAAAATTCCCAGAACAAGAAAAGGCGCGCCAAGCCCCAGCGCCAGCGAAAAGAAAAGCAAAAAGCCCGTAATTACACTTCCGCGTTCGCCGACATAGGTTAAAAGCCCCAGAACAAACGGCCCGATACACGGCGCGGCGACGACGCCCACCGTCAGCCCCATTAACAGCGTTCCTGTCAATCCCGCGCGCGCCGCGCCAACCCGCGATGTCAAAAACGCCGGCATACGCAACTCATAAACATCGAACATTCCGAACGCCAGTAGCGTCATGACAAGCACGACACCTAAAAGTACCGCCGGATACTGTAGCGCCGCGCCGAAAAAGCTGCCCGCCAACGCCGCCGCAACGCCTAAAACGGAATAAGTGACGGCCATGCCAAAAACATAAACGCAGGCGTGCGCGACCAAGCCGGTTTTATCGCCGCGCGTCTGCCCGCCGAACCAGGCAAGAGTAATGGGAATCAGCGGATAAACACAGGGCGTCAGATTAAGCGCCAATCCTCCCAGAAACGCCAACAGCAAATTAATGAACAGTCCGTGCCGGTAAAAGCCGTCTTCCGAAGCGCCTTCCAGGTTCTCCTCGCCGGTTTCGGCTGGCGCGGAAGCAGACATTGGAATAGCGGCTTCGGCCACGTACGCCGACGACGCGGCGACGGGAACCAGAACGCTGAAAGGGGTCCATACCGGAGGAAGGCAGGAATTGCGGTCGCAAGCCTGCGACCTTACCCTTCCCCGCACTATGGTCTCTTTTTGAGAAAAATCTTCCGCTAAACGGATATTCGCCGTAATCGTCACCGCCCGTTCATAAACCGACATCGGCGTATCGGAAACCGGCAGTTTTTTAATCTGGGCTTCAGGAAAGACCGCTTCACCAAAATTTACGCCCGGCAACGGGTCGAACTCGACGCTGGTTGGTATCAGGTAATCCTGCAACGGCCGATTGGAATTAATATGATAAGGACGCGCGATTTCAAGTTCTATGGTAAGCGCCGCCTCGCCGCCCGCGGAAATTTCTTCTACAGGCGCAAGCGCCCGCACTCCGACCACGGAGTCCACTCCCGCAGCCCACGCGACTGAAATAAATAAAATGAATATCGTTTTCATGATAGGACATATTATAACGGCTTGTTTGTGAATCTTACAGAGGGATTCGCTGCGTGAATTGCTTCCATAACACAGGTTTTTCTTATATAATTTATCATTTTGAGGTTTAAAGCCTGTGTTGAAAAACAGAATTGAAAAGAAAGTCTGGATTCAGGCATCCGCCGAAATTATATTTCTGGCTCTTACCAAAGCCAAAGCGTTGGAACAATGGTTCTGTGATAAGGCATCTTCAAATCCGCGCGCCGAAGGCGAACTCATCGCCCAGTGGAATGACGAAAAAAACAGGCGGAAAGGACGCGCGGTTTTCACGCGCTTCGATCCGCCCAAAGGATTGACGCTGCAATGGGTAGACGATGGGCGCGACGAGGGCGCGGCGGTTGCGCACCGGTTAAGCTACGAAATTTATCCGCGATCCGGCATGACTGAACTTGTCATGACCGACAGCGACGAAACGGATATAGATGAGGAAACGCTGGATTTCCTGGCGCGGGGATGGAACACGGTTTTACTGGAATTGAAGGATTATTGTGAGCATAAAGAGCGCGCCGCTAAAAAAACGTCACGCGGTTCGTTTGCGGATAGAGGTGGTTCAGAAAACGCCTTTTAGAATAGAAACTTGCTTTTATAAAATGTTGTCTGTTATGATTTTTTTTTAATCTTTGCAGTAAATTTATTACAACGAACTTATCGGAGGAATTTATCATGCGTAAAGTCCCCTTAGGTGAATCCTTACGGATTATCGCCCAGGGTTCAAAAAACTGGGTGGCCGGCAGGCCGATTGTCGTTTCATTTGAAGTGACAAATTCCTGCACCTGCTATTGCAGGCATTGCGACCACGGCGGCCCGAAAGATATGTCAAAAGACATGAAGCCCTTGAATTACAGAGAATATATGGATGTGTTGCAACCCGTCGTCGTGCAGGTTTCCGGCGGCGAACCATTGCTTCGTTCCGATCTTGAAGAAGTGGTGCGCAATATTAAATCACCCAACGGGCTTCCTTATATTATTCTCGTTTCCAACTGGTCTGAAATGACTGTAGAGCGGTATAAAAAATTGCGGGAAGCCGGCGTGGATGAATTCTGCGTCAGCCTTGATTTTCCCGATGCGCAACGTCATGACGACTTCCGTGGCCTCAACGGCCATTTCGAATATCTGGAAAAGGTTATTCCCGCGGCGTCGGCTTTAGGTTATGACGATATCGTCATGAACAACTGCATAACCGCATGGAATATCGAGGATATCAACACCAACGCCAGCAAAGCCGAAGAATGGGGCGTAAACATCAATTTCAGCGCTTATTCGCCGCGCCGCATCGGCAACCGGGATTATTTCCCCGAATCGCCGGAGAAACTGGCGGCGCTTGACCGCGAACTGGAAAAACTCAAAAAGAGGATGGACAGCTCCCATTGGATCAC
>JAIRVC010000043.1 GCA_031254095.1 Acidobacteriota bacterium | reverse complement strand
ACAAGCATGTCAATAAGCAGAGGTTTGATGTTCAGCGGATGTTCAAGTTTATACTCCAGCACATCGCTGTACTCGATAAGGTGCCCCTGTATTGCCGTGTAAAACGCCAGATGCCACTGAATGTCTTCTTTGCGTTTCTTTTCAGTATCGTCCATAAGGCGTTGCTCCCGTCCTGCTCAAAAACATAGCGTATTATAGCAAATTATGTAAATTACCGCGGATGTTTCTGCGGTCTCGCTACCCCCTTGCGAGGTTGGAACGCATGGCATGTCTACTGCCACCGGTTCCGCTCACGATGTTCGCTGGGGGTCTCCCCTTCGCATGGAATTCATATCGCCACTCCAACTCTATCGATATGTTCCAGTAATTCCACATTTTTTATTTGATTATACAAAGACAGGTCTATTTTCCAGGGCAGGTTTAGATCATCGAGATTGACGCTCATTTTTACCAAATCGTCAAAAGTTAAAGTTCCCTTTACCGTCAGGTCTATGTCCGAACCTTCTTTGTAATTTCCCTTGACGCGCGAGCCATATAAAACAATCTGTTCGACTCCCTGTACGGAAAACAAAACCGCCTTTATCTTATCCAGAGCACTTTGTAAAATACCATACATTTCATTTATCACTGTGGCAGATAATAATTCATTTTTTCTGAAAGTTCTTTAAATTTAAGAAAATATTTTGAAAGAACAAGATGACTTATTTGTTTCGCTACACTTTCTTCATAAGTACGCGAAGAACGATTTCTGTTGTCGATCATTTCCATCCACGCCGGACCATCGCTAATCAAGCCTTCCTGAAATGCCAGCCTGAATGTGTCTTTTGAACCGTGAAAATCCGTAAAACCTTTGGATTCCAGATAATCTTTTAATAATTTCCATGAAAGTTCAAAAGTAAATTCAAAGCCTTGAATCAAACCCTGTTCTTCAATTTCGTTAAACTTTCTTTCCTGAGCGGCGGCAACAGTTCTCTCCAATACGGCAAGAGCTTTTTTATAGCTGTTAAATCGCTGAATCCATCTGATGTCGTCTGTTATCATTTAACATTGCCTGTTCGATTTACAGCTTCGCCCTTTCACTTACAGTCAATGTTAAACATCCCCGCAAGCTATGATCAATCTTATAAGAGATACCCCGAACAGCGCTCGAAAATTCGCATTTAATGCGCCTGTTCGGGGTATCCTCATTTTATGTTGCCGAGCGCCGCCATCGGCGGTTGCTGACAAACTTACCGGTAACTTCATTGTTTCAGAAGTTACCCCCAAAATGATTCACGGCGGATTTTTCTGATTACTAACCACTTATCACTAACCGCCGTGAGGCGGCTTTATATTAACCCAACTATAAGCTGTAATCCAGATCCGCCATCTGACGGTACAGTTGATACCGGTCGTCAACATCACGCTGCGCGCCTTCGAGAAGCTTTGCCGCTTCCTCCGGCTGGCTGAGCGTCAGCATCTTGTACCGGGTTTCCGAATAGATGTAATCCTTCACCGGAGTTGTGGGCGCGCCGGAATCCAGAATCAGCGGATTCTGACCGGCCTCGGTCCGCCGCGGATCGTAGCGATAAAGCAGCCAATGTCCGCTGTCAACCGCGGCTTTATGCTGCCGCATACCTTTGGTCATATCAATGCCATGATTAATGCAATGGCTGTAAGCGATGATGATAGACGGCCCGTCGTATGATTCCGCTTCCAAAAACGCCTTGGCCACCTGCGCGTCGTTCGCGCCCATTGCTATGGCCGCGACGTAAACATTGCCGTAATTCATGGCCTGCATACCGAGATCCTTTTTTCCCTGCGCCTTCCCGCCAGCCGCAAATCTGGCGACGGCGGCGCGCGGCGTCGATTTTGACATCTGCCCGCCGGTGTTGGAATACACTTCAGTGTCAAGCACAAGAATGTTGACATTGCGTCCGGAAGCCAGAACATGATCCAGCCCGCCGTAACCAATGTCATACGCCCAACCGTCGCCGCCGAGAATCCAGACGCTCTTTTTGACCAGATAGTCGGCCAGCGTCAGCAGATTTTTCGCGTCGGGAGAATTAATTTTCTCAAGAACGGTTTTGAGCGCCGCCACACGTTCGCGCTGCGCCGCTATGCCGGCTTCGTCGGTCTGCGCGGCGTCAAGAAGCGCGCCGGCAAGATCGCCGCCGATTTGCGAAGAAAGCCGTTTTACCAGATCGCGCGCAAGGGATGTATGCTGATCAATTGTCAGACGGAAGCCCAGCCCGAATTCGGCGTTATCTTCAAAGAGCGAATTGCACCAGGCCGGGCCGCGGCCTTCGCTGTTGACGGTGTAGGGCGTCGTCGGCAGATTGCCGCCGTAGATCGACGAGCAGCCCGTGGCGTTGGCAATAATCATGCGGTCGCCGAAAAGCTGCGTCATCAGTTTGACATACGGCGTCTCGCCGCAGCCTGTACAAGCGCCGGAAAATTCAAACAGGGGCAGCAAAAGCTGATTGCCTTTTACGGTATCGAGCTTCAGCAGCCTGCGGTCGTATTCGGGCAGATTGAGGAAGAAATTGAAGTTTTCGCGTTCCGTAAAGCGCAAAGGCGGCTGAGACGTCATATTCACGGCTTTCCGGTTCACATTTTTCTTGTTGCGAGCGGGACACGACTCAACGCAGACGCCGCAGCCGGTGCAGTCTTCAGGAGCGACCTGAATGGTAAACAGCGTTCCCGGTTGGAATTCTTCACCTCTTGCAGGCATCGACTTGAATGTTTTCGGCGCTCCTTTCAGCAGTTTTTCATCGTAGGCCTTGATGCGAATCGCCGCGTGCGGACAGGCGAGCGCGCATTTGCCGCACTGTATGCAGGAGTTCGGATCCCAAGAGGGAATTTCCAGAGCAATGTTGCGTTTTTCCCACTTCGCCGTACTCGTCGGAAATGTTCCGTCCGGAGTAAAGGCACTCACCGGCAGATGGTCGCCGCGCCCGGCGATGATTTCCGCTACAAAGTTCTGCACAAATTCCGGCGCTTCCGGCGGAACGACGGGCGGCTTCTGAATCGGGCTATCGGCGACGCCCGGAACTTTCACCTCAAACAGATTGGCGATCGTTTCGTCAACCGCTTTGAAATTTTTCCGCACAATATCTTCGCCCTTGGCGCCGTAGGTCTTTTCAATCGACTTCTTGATGTGATCAATGGCTTCCTCTTTGGGAAGAACGTTGGAGATATAGAAAAAGCACGTCTGCATGATCGTGTTGACGCGCGAACCCATGCCGGTCGCCTTGGCTACCTTGTAGCCGTCAATTACCCAGAAGCGGATTTTCTTTTCGAGTATCTGCTTTTGAACGTTCGGGGGAATTTTTTCCCATACTTCGTCCGGCCCGTAAGGGCTGTTCAAAAGGAATGTCGCGCCGGAAACCGCGTCTTTCAGCATGTCGTAGCGTTCCAGGAACACAAACTGGTGGCAGGCGATAAAATTGGCCTTGTCCACCAGGTAAATCGAATGAATGGGTTTTGCGCCGAAACGAAGGTGGGAAACCGTAACGGTGCCCGATTTGCGCGAATCGTAGGAGAAATATCCCTGCGCGTTGTTCGGCGTGTCCTCACCGATGATCTTGATTGAGTTTTTATTGGCGCCGACCGTGCCGTCCGCCCCAAGCCCGTAGAACAGGCAGCGGGTCGTATCGCTGGGAATTTCAAAATGCGGGTCGTAATCAATCGAGCTGTGCGTAACGTCGTCGTTTATGCCGACGGTGAAATAATTTTTCGGCGTTTCTTTTTTCAGCTCGTCGCATACGCCTTTAATCATCGCGGGCGTAAATTCCTTCGAGGACAGGCCGTAGCGGCCGCCGACGATTTTCGGGAAACTCTTGAAAGGAAGTTTGCCCGCCGTGTACGATTCCGCGACCGCCGTCATAACATCTTTATAAAGCGGCTCTCCGCCCGCCCCGGGCTCCTTTGTACGGTCGAGCACCGCGATGGCGCGGGTGGTTTTGGGCAGCGCTTTAAGCATGTCCTCGCCGGAGAATGGACGGAACAGGCGAACCTTCAAAATGCCGACGTCCTAGCCCTGGCTGTGCAGGTAATCCACTGTTTCCTGCGCGGTTTCGCAGCCCGATCCCATAAGGACAAGCACACGTTCGGCGTCCGGAGCGCCGTAATAGTCAAACAGATGATACTTGCGTCCCGCTATGGACGCGAATTTATCCATCGCCTTTTGCACGATGGCGGGCGTCGCAAGGTAATAGGGATTACAGGCTTCGCGCGCCTGAAAGAAAACGTCGGGATTCTGCGCGGTTCCCCTGAGCAGCGGCGCGTCCGGAGAAAGCCGGCGGGAGCGGTGCGCGTACACCAGATTATCGTCGATCATGGCGCGGATATCTTCAATCGCAAGCTGTTCAATCTTCATGACTTCATGCGAAGTGCGGAAGCCATCGAAGAAATGGACGAACGGCACGCGCGATTCAAGCGTCGCAGCCTGCGCAATCAGCGTCATATCCATGACTTCCTGCACCGAGTTTGAGCAGATCATCGCCCAGCCCGCGGAACGAACCGACATAACGTCGCTGTGATCGCCATAAATCGACAGGGCATGTGTAGCCAGGGTTCGCGCCGTGACGTTGAAGACTGTCGGAGTAAGTTCACCGGCAATCTTGAACATATTTGGGATCATCAGCAGAAGCCCCTGCGACGCTGTAAAAGTCGTAGTCAGCGCGCCCGTCTGAAGCGCGCCGTGAACGGCCCCGGCCGCGCCTCCCTCGCTCTGCATCTCGGTGACAGACGGAATCATTCCCCAGATGTTTTTCACTTTTTTCGCGGCCCAGGCGTCGGCAAATTCAGCCATCGGCGAAGAAGGTGTAATCGGATAAATCGCGATTACTTCGTTTGTTTGGTATGCGACATATGCGGCGGCCTCGTTGCCGTCGATGGTAACCATTTTTCTTTTCACGCTTCAGCCCTCATTTTTACTGCGCAGGTCGATCATCAATAACCGCTTACGCCTCTCGCTCGCTTTTATTTATTGTGTCCGCCTGCCGCAGCCCCCACGGGTCTTTTTGTAAACCATCATGATTGATCAAAACACGCTATTCTAAAACAACCGAAACTTCATTACCATGAGGTAATCGCGAAACCCTCAGGCCTTTCCGGGAATACGGGCGAAACACCCGTGTTTTCAGAAACTTGTCTGCGTGCCCATGTTTTTTGCAATTATCTCATGCTTAGTTCTATTCGGGTCGGAAGACGCGCAACATTAGTGAAACACTTAATATTTCATCCCCCTATATTGCGTCCGCTCCATTTTTTTACGTTTTTATGGCTTCTTCCAAGAAGTTATCCAAAAGATGGTTCACGGCGGATTTTTCTGATCACTGACCGCTAACCGCCGTGAGGCGGCTCACCTCCTGTTCGAGATGACAATAAAACGGATTCCGACGGCTATCGCCGCTGTTCCCATAAAATAGGCGTATGGCGAAAAAAGCCCCGTCGTCAGCGCCAGAGCCTGATACCAGAAGAAATTCCATCCGAATCCAAGCTGCGCGGCCAGCCACCGGAGCGCAACGCAAGCGGGAACAGCCGCGGCGGTAATACACGCGATATTAAGGATTCTTTTACCGATGCCTGTTTCGGCGCTTTCCCCGACTTGCGGCGCCGGCCACAAAACAAGCGGCGCCGTCAAAAAAACCACCATCCAGAACGGGTTATAGAAACCTGCCGACAATATCGTTATGCCCAATATGCTCCAGAGGACAACGTAAGAATTACGATAATCAGGTTTTACCCATTCATTCAAAAAATATCTGGCGATTATCCAGCCGGTGATGGCGATAAATACTACTCCCGCGGCGATTATGGCGAAAACCTTCAAGGGCGGGTTCTGCATGACGGGGTCTTTCGCGATAGCGGGATAAAGGTCATAAAAGGGAAACTGCCGCGCCGCATAGGCCAGCCTTATGCCTAAAAAGAGAACCAGAAAGGGAAACCATGTGGCGAAAAAAGCCATAAGTTCGCGCCCGGCCTGCGCAAAGTTAATGGTTTTTCGTGAATTCCTTACCTGATAAAAAATTATCAAAAACACAAGACCAAAAATCAAAGAACCGAGAACTGTTCCAGGCAGAATCCATGACTTATTGGAAAAACGCGGAATTTCAGGCGCTTCAGCGAGTGAACTTACAATCCGCCCGGCAACGCGTCCGTATTTGCCGATGGTCTCGATTTTGAGGTTTTCAATCGTATCTTCGGATGAATGAAGGATGGCTTTTTCGCGTTTCAGGTCCGTGGAAAAACTTCCCAGATTGATTGCGGGAACGCCATTTTTCAGAAAAGGTCCCTGTTCGGAACCGGAAATCATAAACGCCTTTTCCAGCAGCCCAAACCCATTAAATTCTACAGGAACAGGCGGTGTTTGCTCTTTGACAATATCTTCAGCCAGTTTTCGGATTCCGGGCGGAGTAAATCCTCTCAACTGCCCGATGGTATCCAGACGAAATCCGGCAAGGTCGCCCGGAGCGACATAACCCAGCGTTAGCGCAGCCGCAATCCGATCTTTCTTTTCATAATTAAGGATCAGGTCTTTCGCGCCGGTCGCGCCCCATTCGCCGCCGTCGGTAAAAGCGAAAAGCAGGCTCCGGCGGGTATTTTCTTTGGAGAACAACTCAGCCAGTTCCATAAGAACGCCGGCCGCCGCGCCGTTTTTTGACGCGCCCTGAACGGTGGGACGCGCGGTGTCAAAATGCGCGGTTACCGCGATAATTTCATCCGTTTCACCCTGTTTATACGCCAGCACGTTACGCCCCGCCTGCTGGCCGCCGCCTATGCGCCCGTCAAAATGCACGTATTCGACCTCATAGCCCATTGCCGTAAGTTTTTCCGTGAGATAACCGGTTGCCTGCCGGGCTTCAAGGCTTCCAAAGAGTCTCTTTGGAAATTGCGTTACAAATTCCCGCGTTGTGTTAAGCGCGCGCTCCGCGGAAAAGCGCGGCGAAATCTCGTCAACGGTTATCTGAACAGGCTGTTTGGGTGTTGATGCTATAAATAGCGCGTATTCCGCCATCATAACGAACAAACATGCTACCGCCAGATAGAAGATTCTCCGGAGCGGCGTTGTCGGCCATGATTTAAAATTCATCGTACAATACTTCTTCGATTGGAATGGTTTTTGTTTTACCTGAGCTAATGTCAGCCATGCGTTTTTCCGCAAGATACAGATCTTCGAGATCGCCCAAATACTCAAGAATAGCCTCGCGGGCATAGAATGTCTTAGTGCGTCCGGTGGCTCGCGCCAACGCTGCAAGACGGTTTTCTACTTCGTCGGGTAGTCGGATAGCAAGCATGTTTTGGTTCCTGTACTTAAAACCGCTTTAGCAGTTTATCACACCCCGGTTTTCCAAACAGCAGAGCCAAGGCGTGAAGACAGGGCAGACGCATCTAAATTTTTCGCCTGAATTGCGGCTTATCGTGCG
>JAIRVC010000007.1 GCA_031254095.1 Acidobacteriota bacterium | reverse complement strand
GGCGTTTCATTAGCCCGGATATTTTGGGATTCACAAACGAGCCGCTTCACGGGGGCTGGTAATCAGTCGTCAGAAAAATTTGCCGTGAACCATCTTTTTGATAACTTCAAAAGTGAAGTTATAAGGCGAGCAACCGATATGAAAAACTATGGAAAAACTTAGATCATTTCTTGGCGATTCATCCGAACTGAAAGGCGATTTGCGGTCCAGCGGGATTTTAAGGCTGGACGGAATTGTTGGCGGCAAGGTTAGCGCCGAAGAAGTGATTCTGAGCGAAACGGCGTCGATGGAAGGAGAAATCACGGCCGGTAAAATAATAGTTGTCGGGAAAGCCAAGGGAACGCTTCGCGCGGAAGATGTTGTGGAGATTCGCGAAAAAGGGTATGTGGACGGCAATATTATAACGAAGCGAATCGTAATGGCGAGCGGCGGAAAATTTAACGGCCGTATTGAAATGACGAAGTAACTCCAGCTGTAATGACTCGGAACGGTCAGATTTCACGCAGAAATTTATTCCGCAGGAGCCTGGGAATTCGAACGCCGGAAAATGACGGCGAGCCGAAAGGACAGCCTGACGGGTTTGAGCCGATTGAGATTTTGCCTGAACCGGTTGCGGTGCAAGACGCGACACCGGAAAAAATTCTGAAAAGAATAAATGCCGAACCCGCCTACCGGCTTGTTTTGCCGCGTCTTCTGGCGTTCTGTTTTGAGCCCCGATCCGCCGGGGAAATCCATGAAGAGCTGATGTGTTTTTCCGTGATGCGAACGGCGGCGCATACCCCTAAAATGCTGCTGGCATGGATGATTGAGACGGGGGCTGTCGCCCGATATATGGAGGAAGATTCGGAGAAAGGTTCAAAAGACGCGCGGTGGCTGACTACGGAAGCGGGGATAGAAGCGATAGCTGGCCGCGACCCGGCGGAACGACTGCGGCGGCTTCTGGATGAAGAACCGGAATACAGTGATATTTACCGGATGATCCTGGAATTCTGTTCCTGTGAACGTTCCATTTCCGAGATTGAATATCTGCTGCGCGCGCATCCCGCGCTTGAGAATCCCAAAGTTTACCCATCGTACCTCGTTGACCGGCTGGAATTCACGGGCGCTCTCGAATGGACCGGAAAATGGCGCGCCGCCGAAACCGGAAAATGCGCTCAAGGAAACACGGATTAAAGGTATATAATGATAGACGTTTTCGGACGATTTAATAATCCCAGGGAGCGACCATTATGAACGATAAACTCGACAGAAGGCGTTTTTTAAAAACTTCCGCGCAGGGCGTGGCTATCGCGGGCATTGCCGGAACCGCCGGAGGGTTTCCGTCGATTTTCGCGCAAATCTCAAACAAGACCAATCCGTCAGAATGGATTGCCGGAGTCATACGGGAATATACGGCGACATCTCCGCGCAATTCGCTGAAGAAAACGGACGACGAGGAAAAATGGGCTGCTGAAAAAGCCTGGGACGAGCCGCTGGTTGGCTTTGCTTCGGGCGGCGACACGATTTTTAATGAATACAAAGATAAAGTCGGCCTGTTTCACTGGACGCCGGCGGAAGTATTCAGCCTGGCGTTTCCAGACACGCCGGCAAGCCCCGAAGATCTGACTGTTATTGCATGGATTCTGCCCGCGCGCGAAATGGTCAGGGCATCCCTGCGCAAGGAAACGAAAAATCCAGCCGAGCCATGGGTGCGCGCTAGAATGTACGGAGAGCTGTTCAATGAAGACCTGCGCCGTTATGTTGCGGATATGCTTACAAAGTCAGGCTATCCGGCCGTGGCTCCGACGCTCTTCAAGGAATTTAAAACGCATCAGTCGGAAAAATACGGATTTGCGTCCACCTGGTCTGAGCGGCACGCGGCCTACGCCGCCGGGCTTGGAACCTTCGGCCTTTGCGACGCGCTGATCACCCCGAAAGGAAAAGCGATGCGCTGCGGCGCGGTTGTCGCGAAAATGCCAGCGACACCGACGCCCCGCCCATACACCGATCATCACGCTTACTGTCTCCATTATGCCAAGGGCGCCTGCGGCGCCTGCATAGCGCGCTGTGCCGGAAAGGCCATTACCGCCGCGGGTCACGACAAGATGGCCTGCATTAAACAGCTTGGTGTAACCACGCAGTACGCGAAAGAGCATTATGGCATCGACGGCTACGGCTGCGGATTCTGCCAGACCGGAACGCCGTGCGAATCGCGTATACCTGTTTAATTTTTTATTTGGAAACACGAAGGAAAGTGATTTATGACAGAAACCATCAATTTCAGGCTTAACGGCAAGGACGTTACGCTGAATACCGAGGGTGATCGCAAGCTCCTGTGGGTGCTGCGTTCTGATTTCGGCCTTACGGGAACCAAGTACGGTTGCGGAATCGGCGTTTGCGGCGCGTGTGTAGTCGTTGTAAACAATGAAGCCGTCCGATCCTGCCGAACGTCAGTGAGCGAAGTCAAGGGCAAGGATGTGCTCACCATTGAGGGGCTTGCCGAGGGAGGTAAGCTGCATCCGATTCAGCAGGCTTTCGCCGATCACGGCGCGGTGCAGTGCGGATTCTGCACTCCCGGCATGATTATGAACGCCTACGTTCTTCTGCGGAAAAATCCGAAAATTACGCGCGAGCAGATTATATCCGGCATGGAAAATAACCTTTGCCGGTGCAGCGCCCATACGCGTATCGTCGAAGCGATTGAAAGCGTCGCGGGACGGAAAGGATAAGACACCATGAAAAATAATATTTCAGAAACTCCGGATTCTTCCGCCCTGTCGCGGCGCGGCTTTTTTCAGTCGGTCGGCGGCGGTATCGTTTTCGTGTTTTCCGCGAACGCCTTTGCCCAGCAGCCAAAAGAAAAGCCCGCCGGAGGCGGGGGATTCGGCGGCTTCGGCATGGGCGGCCCCGCGCCCGACATTAACTCTTATCTGCACATCGGCGAGGACGGCAAAGTTACCGTTTTCTCCGGCAAGATAGAACAGGGGCAGGGAAACACCACTGCCTTGGCGCAGATGGCCGCCGAGGAACTCGGCGTCAGCATGGAATCAATCCGCATGGTAATGGGCGACACAGCCCTTTGTCCGTGGGATATGGGAACTTTCGGTTCCATGTCCATTCGCATTTACGGAGCGTCTTTACGTAACGCCGCCGCCGAAGCCAGAATGATCCTGCTTGAAATGGCGGCTGAAAAACTGGGTGTTTCCAAAAATCAGCTTTCCGTGGAAAACGGCGTGATTTTCGCGTCTTCCGACAAAAACAAAAAAGTAACTTTCGCGCAGTTGACCGCGGGACAGAAAATCACCCGCAAACTGGAAGGGAAAGCCGTTATACGCAAACCTTCGGAATTTACCGTGATGGGCAAATCTCCGGCGCGCTTTGACATACGGGCGAAAGTCACCGGCGAAGCGAAATTTACGGCGGATTATCGTTTCCCCGGCCAGCTTCACGCAAAAGTGCTGCGTCCGCCGGTACACGGCGCTAAACTCAAGAGCGCCGACACGTCGGAAGCCGAAAAAATGGCGGGCGTTGTCGTCG
>JAIRVC010000311.1 GCA_031254095.1 Acidobacteriota bacterium | reverse complement strand
GTAACGCAGAGTTCGGGATTTTAAAAGTTCCCTGATGACAGGTAATTTAGTTTATTACGGAGGGTGGTTATGAGTCTGAATCTACTGGCGGAATTCGGCAATCCGGAGGAGCGCGTTGAGCGGGCCGTCGCGGCGCTGCGCGATGGTTCGGGCATCCTTGTTACGGACGACGAGGGGCGCGAAAACGAAGGGGATATAATTTTCCCCGCGGAAAACATTACCGAAAGCCAGATGGCGATTCTCATCCGTGAATGCAGCGGCATCGTATGCCTGTGCCTGACTCCGGAAAAGGCGGACGCGCTGCGTCTGCCGCTTATGGTGCTTGAAAACGACAGCAAATACGGTACTGCCTTTACCGTTTCCATAGAAGCCGCAAAAGGGGTGACAACCGGCGTTTCGGCGCACGACAGGGCGTTGACCGTCAGAACCGCCGCGCGGGACGACGCCCGGCCGGAGGATCTGCACAGGCCGGGACATATTTTCCCGTTGCGCGCGCGGGCGGGCGGAGTCTTGGAACGGCGCGGCCATACGGAGGCGACGATTGATCTTATGCGCCTCGCCGGATTTCAGCCCTGCGGCGTGCTTTGCGAACTGACAAATCCCGACGGCACGATGGCCAGACTTCCGGAAATTGTCGCCTTCGGCAAAAAACACGGAATGCCCGTCATGACGGTGGAAGACCTTGTGAATTATCGAATGGCAAGGGCGGCGCTTGCGGCGGCTGTTTGAAGCGCTGATTAATTGCCCGTGCGGGCGAATCGCTACCTTGCATCATTATTACATTGACATACACAACTACGTTTTTCTAAGATGTTTAGTTACCTAAGGGGGTGAGCAATGAAAAGAGACGCCACTAAATGTCCGCTTTCGCGCAGAGCCTGCATCAACTGTTCCCTGTATCGGGGAAGGCATTTTAACCTGTGTTTTCAGGATCATTATAGGGGTGACGATCGTAAAGGAACCGGCCCAGTGCGAAGCATGGGTTTTCTGGCCGCGGCGCGTATCGTCAAAGCAAGCACAAATTAAAAATTAAGACACCATCTAAAAACTCCAGAATCGAAGCTTGCGGCCGGGACAAAGCGGAGTTTACATTTACGTAAATGAGCGTTTTTGATCGACCGCATAACTTAGAGTTTGGGGTTTTTGGAGGGCGACTGAAGGGAGTCCAAATATAAATGAAAGCCATTACCACAGATTTTGAATATCTGCCCGCCGTAACGGTCGGGGAAGCGCTTGATCTGCTTTCCCAGCACAAGGACGATGATTACAAGATCATCGCCGGCGGCCAGTCGCTGAACACCATGATGAAGCACCGCCTGATTACCCCTGAGTACATTATTGACATCAAGGGAATATCCGAGCTGGACTACATCAAATACAACGACAAGGACGGCCTTAGGATCGGCGCGCTTGCTACGCACAGTTCCCTGGAAAGATCCGAAATCGTCAAGGAAAAATACTCCATTCTTTCGGAGCTTGAAGAAAACGTCGCGTCGGTCGAAACCAAGAACTGGGGCACAGTGGTTGGCGATCTTGTGAACGCCGATCCCGCGGCCGATCCCGCGCCGCCGCTTATCGCTCTTGACGCTTCGCTTACGATTGCTTCAAAAGAGGAAACTCGCACCGTTTCCGCCGAGGAGTTCGCCGTGGATTTCTTTGAAACGGCTGTACAGCCGGGCGAACTTGTCACGGAGATTCAAATCCCCGCGCTTCCAAAAAACACCGGCGTTTATTTTACGAAATATTCCCAACTCCACGGAGATTATGCCTTGGCGTCGGTTGCGGTTCTTCTTACACTCGACGATAAAAAGGAAACCTGCGTAAACGCCCGCATCGGCTTTGGAGCGGTAGGCTCAACTCCTATCCGCGCGGTCAATGCCGAAGCCGTTCTGAAAGGGCAAAAGCTCACCGACGAGCTTTTCGTCAAGGCCGCCGAAGCCGCAACAGGCGAGATAAGCCCGATTACCGGCATCGAGGCGTCGGCTGATTATAAACGGGAACTGGCGGGAACGCTCTTAAAACGTGTCGCCAAAGAAGCCCTTGCGCGCGCCAAAAACGCCTAACCACGATAGGGGAGAAATCATATGAAAAGACATTTGAGTATAGTTGTGAACGGAGAACCCCGCGACCTTTTCGTCGAACCCAGGACTTTACTGGTTCAGGTTTTAAGGGATCATTTGGGCCTCAAGGGAACGCGGCAGGGCTGCGACAGCAGTTCCTGCGCGGCCTGCACGGTGATCGTTGAAGGCATGGCGGTAAAATCCTGTTCCATTCTCGCGATGCAGGTTAACGGAAAGCAGATTATGACCATTGAAGGATTGGCGGAAGAATCAAAGCTGCATCCCATTCAGCAGGCGTTCATCGACAACTGGGCGTTTCAGTGCGGCTACTGCACATCGGGGCAGATCATGTCGGCCAAGGCTCTGCTTGACGAAAACCCTGATCCGACACGGGAAGAAATACAGACGGCGATGGACGGACACCTGTGCCGCTGCACCGGGTACAACATGATTAACGAAGCTGTAAGGGACGCGGCGAAACGCCTTCAGGCGCGCAAAGCAGGAAAGGAGGCATAAATAAATGTTAAAAGAATATTCAATTATAGGTAAACCGACGCCCAACGTGGACGGCCCGGCCAAGGCAACCGGCGAAGCCCAGTATACGATCGACATGACCCTGCCGAACATGCTTTACGGCAAACTTCTGCGCAGCCCGTATCCGCACGCCAAAATTATCAGCATTGATATCAGCGCCGCGGAGCAGCTTCCGGGCGTCAAGGCCGTAATTACCGGCAAGGACACGCCCGGCGGCAAGTACGGCCTGTGGAGGCGCTTCCGCGAACTTGCGGATCAGGAAGTTCTCGCGACGGATAAAGTCCGCTTCATCGGCGACCCGGTGGCGGCCGTTGCGGCCACATCCGAAGAAATAGCCGAAAAAGCGCTTGATCTGATTGAAGTTGAATACGACCCGCTGCCAGCCGTGTTTGATCCCATGGAAGCCATCAAAGACGACGCCCCGATGGTTCACGAAGATTTCCCAAGCAACATCAACGCGACCCGCCACATCGAATGGGGCAATGTTGACAAAGGTTTCGCCGAGGCTGATTACGTCCGCGAAGACCGGTTCGTCACGCAACCCGTGCATCCGGCCCCGTTGGAAGTTCACAATTCGCTGGCCAGTTACGATAAAGGCACGGGGCGGCTGACGGTGTGGTCTTCCACTCAGTCTCCGTACTTTTTGCAGTTGGGGCTTTCCGACGCCCTCAAGCTTCGCGAAGGCGATATCCGGGTTATTAAGCCGCATGTGGGCAGCGGCTTCGGCGGCAAAAACTCGACCATGCCCGATTCGGTCAACGCCGCGCTGCTGTCGATGAAGACAGGCCGCCCGGTAAAGATCGTTTACAACCGCGACGAAGATTTCACCACCACCGAACACCGCACGGCGCAGCATATGGCG
>JAIRVC010000239.1 GCA_031254095.1 Acidobacteriota bacterium | reverse complement strand
ATGATCGGCTTGCTGCCCTTCGCCGCGTACTTGCCGCTGAATGTGATTTGCTCCACATGGTCGATAAATTTCTTCTTCTTGCCTTCTTCCAGAATTTTTAGCTTGCCGTTCTCGGCGGTTACTTTCAGCCCGCCGGTTGTAAACGTGCCGCAATAGACAACGCCCTTGCTCGCGGTGGTGATATTGATGAAGCCGCCGCAGCCGATTGGACGGCCGCCGAATTTGCTGACGTTGACGTTGCCGAACTTATCGACTTCGCCCATGCCAAGAAACGCCCGGTCTATGCCGCCGCCGTCGTACCAGTCAAACATGTTCGGATGGTTGACGAAAGCGTCCGCGTTGTAACTCATGCCGAAGTTTGGCCAGCCGGCCGGTACGCCGCCGACGCCTCCCGCTTCCGTTGTGAGCGTCATCATATCGCTGACGCCTTCGTGAGCGGCGACCGTCGCCATGCGGTCAGGAGTGCCTATGCCGAGATTGACGACGGCATTAGGAGGGAGTTCCATAGCCGCGCGGCGGAGAATGAAAAGCCGTTCATCGAACGGAAGCTGCGGCAGCGCGCCGAGCGGCATCCGCAGCTCGCCGCTGAACGCGGGCTGATAATATACGCCTTCGCTCTGCGTGTGGAATTCCTGCGGGTTTTTCGCGATTACGATATGATCGACAAGCACGCCCGGCAACCGGACATGTTTAGGATTGAGCGTTCCCGCTTTTGCGAGATACTCCACCTGCACGATAACGATGCCGCCGTTGTTTTTGACGGCCGAGGCGACTTCCATGCATTCGAGTACCGGGCCTTCCTTTTCGATAGTAAGATTGCCGTTTTCATCCGCCGTGGTGCCGCGGATCAGGGCGACATTGATCGGGAAGGTTTTAAACCAGAGATACTCTTCGCCTTCAAATGTAACGACTTTATTCATGTCGGGACCCTTCGTCCGGGTCAGCTCGTTCATCTTGCCGCCTTCGACGCGGGGATCGACGAAAGTGCCGAGACCAACTTTGGTAAGGATGCCGGGCCGCTTGGCGGCGATCTCGCGCAAGAGATGCACTACCACGCCTTGAGGAAAACAATAGGCGGTCATTTTATTTTCCGATATCAATTTTCCAATGCTGGGCGATCCATGTACGTGCGCGCCGATAAAATTGGTGATAAGCCCTTCATGTCCCATAACTTCGGGTCCATTGCCTCTATGGTTGCCCATTGCCGAGCCGCAGACCAGCGTGCATCCTTTTGGATGTCCTGTTTCAAGATACCGCTTGCCTATCGCCCGCCCGACTTCTTCGGACCAGCCGGCCATCCCCATGATCGGCGAACAGAGTGTCGCGCCGTCTTGGATGAGGGCGGCGGCTTCTTCGGCGGAAATTACTTTTGCGGAGCCGGATTTTGAAGCATCGGCCATTTCTGTTTCAATCATTGAACTTCTCCCTGATATATGTAAGTGGTTTGTATGTCGCAACGTTTCCCGTATGCGGTTTTGCGGCCCCTCTCTTTAGGAAACACTGATTAATTGCCTGAGCGGGCGAATTACTTCGTTGCGCGGTGCTCGTAACCTCAACATATTTCTCTATATGCCTCGGTTCCTGCGCTCCGTGCGCCTCGCACTTCATCCCGCGCAGACAATTAATCAGCGTTTCCTTTACTTTTGAAGAAATCTGCCGTCATGTTTGTAAGCGACCTGACATTGTATGATAAAATCGACCGTCTCCAAATGGTAAAATGGCCGCGAGGGTCATAAAAACGCGCAAGGCATTCAAATATCAAACGCGGGTGTTTCTTTTGCACCTCCCGCTGTGGTATTTATAAAGGTTATTTTTAAAATTTGAGGAGCGGCGATGGTTTCTGTAAATATTGAAAAACTCAAGGCGATCGTCGGGGAGCAAAACATTTTGAGCGACCCGGCTGATCTTTACATATATGGATCGGATTCCTCCGTGCATCAGGCTATGCCTCACGCGGTGGCGCGTCCGCAAAACACCGAGCAGGTGCAGGCGATCATGCGCTATGCCAACAGCGAGAAAATCCCCGTGATTCCGCGCGGGTCCGCGTCTGTCATGTGCGGCCAGGTTGTTCCCGTGTACGGCGGCATCATACTCGATATGAGGGACATGAACCGGATACTGGAAATCAATCCGGAGGACGGTTACTGCCGCGTTGAACCGGGCGTCGTGGACGACGACCTGAATCGCGCGCTGAAGCCTTACGGCGTTTTTTATCCGCCGACGCCGGCTTCGAGCGTCGTCGCCACCATCGGAGGCGAGATCGCCAACAACGCTTCCGGAACGCGCTCGGTAAAATACGGCGCGGCGCGCGACGCCGTGCTTGCCGTAAAAGTCGTTATGGCCAACGGCGACTGCTTTTCGCTGGGAGCCAATACCCGCGTGGCGGCATCGGGCTATCCGCTGGAAAAACTTCTCATAGGTTCGGAAGGAACGCTGGCGATAATCGTTGAGGCGACGCTTCGCTTTGTGCCTATTCCCAAACTGCGGTGTATGGGCATCGCCAAGTTCAACCTGCTTTCCGACGCCGGTCACGCCATTTCAGAAATTATGAGCAGCGGCTGTCAGCCGTCGATGCTTGAGCTGATCGACAGGATCGCCATCGTGGCCGCGAACAAGGCTGAAAAACTCGGCCTGCCGGAGGTTGACGCGATTCTTCTATTTGAAGCCGACGGCATGGTGAAGGAAGTCGTTGATCCGGAAGTCCAGAAATTCCAGTCGATCTGCGAAAAACATAACGGCTTTGGCTTTGAATACAGCTATGAGGAGAAAGAACGGGCGCGCATCTGGGCGGGGCGTTCCAAGCTGTTCCCGTCGCTTTCAAAATATGATGAACGGCTTGCCTCGACGTCGCTGGCCGACGACATGGCGGTGCCGTTCTCAAAGATGGCCGAGACCGCCGACAAGATTCATGAAGTGGCCGACCGCCACGGCCTTGTAATGACCGCTTACGGCCACTGCGGCGCGGGCTGTATGCACACAAAAATTCTTATGGATACGGACGACGAATCCCAGTGGGAGGCAGCCAAAGCCGCCGTTGCCGAAATCTACGATTTTGTGCAGTCGGTGGGCGGAACGACTTCCGCCGAGCACGGCATCGGGCTCTCCAAGGCGGCCGCGTTTAAAAAGGAAAAGGCGGAGACGCTTGAGCTTATGCGCGCGATTAAAAAGGCGTTCGATCCGAACAATATTCTGAATCCCGGCAAGCTGATGGACGGCCCCGACGACTGGGTTTCAGAAACGCAATTACGTTATCAGACATCTAAATAAACAGCAGGAATTATAGTCATGACAAATCTGGAAAAACTTGAAAAATGGAAAAGCGCTCTTAATAAATGTATTCGTTGCGGCTACTGCTACGAGCATTGTCAGATTTATAAGTCAACGCGCTGGGATTCCGACAGCCCGCGCGGCAAACTGATCCTGTTGTACGGGCTTCTCAGCGGCCAGGTGCAGCCGACGCCTTATGTTGCCGAAAAACTGTTCGAATGTTTTCACTGCAACCGCTGCCAGAAAGCCTGTTCGTCGGGCGTGCCGATTCAGGATGTTTACAACGACGCAAGGGCTTTTCTGCAGGAAGCCGGTTACGATGTTCCCGGAACCACCTCGCTTACGGACCAAGACGCCTGCGCGCTCTGCCTCGCCTGCGTGCGCAGCTGCAAGCACGAGGCGCGCCATTACGCCAATGACCGTATCGAGGTTGATCGTCTGAAATGCCAGTCCTGCGGCAACTGTCTGGATGTCTGCCCGGCAATAGGCATAACTATTGAGCAGGGTTTCGGCACAAACCCGGAAGAGCTGAAACGCGCGGTAACGGATTTCTTCGGCAACCCCGCGAATACCGGAGCGAAAGCGGTCGTGTTTTCCTGCGGCTGGGGCAACTATCCGGGACTTCAAACCGCGCGTTACTACAAGCTGGATGAAAATCCGGAATACAAGGTTTTGATGACGATCTGCGCCGGGCGCGTCACGTCCAAGACCGTACTCGACACGCTTGACGCGGGAGCGTGGGGCGTCCTCATCTGCTGCTGTCCCGAAGACGATTGCGAACACGGCGGCAACGCGCGGGTCAAGGCGCGCGTAAAGATACTGACCGAATCGCTGAAAAATATCGGCATTGATCCCAACCGGGTCAAGGTAGTGGAAGTTCCTCCAAAAGAAGCGGGTAAATTTACCGCGGAGACGAAAAGCTTCATGGAGGAGATCAAATCGCTAGGGCCGTTGATGGCAAGGAGCGCGCGATGATTCTGAAAGTTCCTTACGGCAAGGACGGAAGCCTTGAGGCTGTGATTGACGACGCGCGCGTCGCCGGCGTTATTGAGCCGAACGAAGTTAAAATCGGCGACGAAGCCGCGACCATCCGCGAAGCGCTGGCAAATCCGGTCGGCTATGAAAGTCTGGGCGCGTTCCTCAAAGGGGCTAGCGATGTTCTTTTTATCGTGAACGATCCGACCCGGCCTACGCCGACCGCCCGCGTGCTGGATTTTATTGAAAAGGATATAGCCGGTCACAATGTGAGTTTTATCGTGGCGACCGGCGCGCATCGCGCCCCGACGCACGAGGAATATCTGCAAATATTCTCCGAAAAACATTATCTGAAATACAAAGATCGTATTTTCGTCCATGACGCGAAAAAGAGCGAAGACATGGTGTTTCTCGGCGCGTCTAAAAACGGCACGCAGATGCGCGTCAACCGGCTGGGCGTTGAGGCCGACCGGATTGTCATAATCAGCTCCGTTGAGCCGCACTACTTTGCCGGCTACACGGGCGGGCGCAAGTCGTTTCTGCCGGGCATCGCCGCGTATGAAACGATCGAACAGAACCACAAACTGGCGCTAAAGCAGGAGGCCTGCGCGCTGAAACTTGAGGGGAACCCGGTTCACGAGGACATGATCGACGCTCTCGGCACGGTGAAAAAAGAGGTTTTCGCCATCAATACCGTGCTCGACAAAAACCATCGCATTTACGCGGCGGCGGCAGGCGACGTTCACCGGTCGCTCGATCCGGCGATTTCCAAAGCGAACGAAGTGTTCGTGGCTGAGATTCCCGAAAAATGCGACATTGTGATTTCGGTTGTGAAATTCCCTTCGGACATAGACCTCTATCAGGCGCAGAAGGGAATTGACAACGCCAAGTATGCCCTGAAAGAAGGCGGTATACTGCTATTGGTCGCCAAGTGCCGGATGGGCGTCGGCGACGATTCCTTTGTGAAGCTGCTTAGTTCGGCCGATTCCCCCGCGGACGCCCTGAAAAAGATTGAGCAGAAATTTGAGCTGGGATACCACAAGGCGGCGAAGATGGCCGAAGTCGGCCTTTCGGCGGAAGTATGGGCCGTGACTGATCTTGAGCCCGGTTTGCTGGAGAGCATATTTATACGGCCGTTCAAGTCATTGCAGGAAGCCATTGACGCGGCGCTCGCCAAAAAAGGGAAGGACGCGAAAGTTCTGGCTCTTCTTGACGGCAGTCTGACTATTCCGCGGGTAAAAATGTAAATGCCCTGCAGGAAATGTTGTTGGAAATGAGCAATGCTGATCCGGGAAAATGTCTCACTGGCTCCTTTTACCACTCTGGGCGTGGGCGGCCCGGCCCGCTTTTTCGCGGCCGCGTCCGATGAAAATCATATCGCCGAAGCACTGTCTTTCGCGCGGGCGCGTTCATTGCCGGTTTTTACGCTCGGAGGAGGAAGCAACCTCGTTGTCGCCGACGCGGGTTTTCACGGATTTGTTCTAAAAATTGAGATTCCGGGCATACGTCCGCTGAGCGCGCCCCCGGATGCCGACGCGCGGATAGCCGTCGGCGCGGGCGTGGAGTGGGACGCTTTTGTGCAATATTGCGTGAGCCGCAATCTTGCGGGCGTTGAAGCGCTGAGCGGCATTCCCGGCACTGCCGGCGGCGCGCCGGTACAGAACATAGGCGCTTACGGACAGGAGGCCGGCGAAACCATCGCCGCCGTACACGCCTGGGATACGCGCGCGGATAAGATTGTTGAATTAACCCGCGCCGAATGTGCGTTTGCCTACCGCGGCAGCGTTTTCAGCGCCGCCGCCGGACGATATATTGTGCTGCAAACGGAGTTTCTTCTTCAAAAGAATGGGCGGCCGGGCGCGCAATACGCGGATCTGCGGAAATATTTTGCCGGCAGCGTGAATCCTTCGCTTGCCGAAGTTCGAAGCGCGGTGCTTGAAATCCGCAAGTCAAAAGGAATGCTTTTAGATCCCAACGATTCCGATTCACGGAGCGCCGGATCTTTTTTCAAAAATCCGGTTGTTTCCCGCGATGAATTCGCCGCGCTTAAACAAAAGGCTCGCGCCGCCGGAGTTATAGCTCCGGACGAAGCCATACCATGTTTTGACGCGCCTGAAGGAAATATCAAACTCGCCGCTGCCTGGCTGATCGAACATTCAGGATTTTCCAAAGGATACGCGCATGGCCGTGCGGGCATCTCCAAAAAGCACGCGCTGGCGCTCGTCAATCGCGGCGGCGCGTCGTCGTCGGAAATCGTAAGCCTTATGAAACTGATTCAGGAACGGGTGGCGGCGTCATTCGGCGTTGCGCTAAACCCCGAACCGGTTTTTATCGGATTTGAAACATGGGGTTTTAAAGAAAAACGTTGATAAAAGCGAGAGGAAAGCAATGCGCGAAAATCACAATTTCATTTACAACTAAAGATAAATTCATGAAAGTTTTAACGGAATTCTTTCACGCCTGAATCAGCCTTTTCCGTGGGCGTTCCTCACATTTTCCGAACACTGTTTTATCGGCCGGATCACGTTTTTCTAAGATAAATTTCGCGCAAGATACACATTTTCAGAAGATAATCACTGAAAATATCAGGGCTGCCGGTTGTCAGGCTTGCGCCCGCGCTCCGGAGCCGGAGACGGCGAACCTGAACCGCGCCCGTTGCGAGAACCGCTGGCGCCGCGCCCGCGCTGTTTGTTGACGTCTTCAAGAAACGCTTCCAGTTTTGTTTTTTGTTCGTTGTCTAGTATCGACCGGATTTTTTTATTGGCTTCCTCGACAACCGCGTCTATTTTCAACCGCTGCTCCCTGCTCAGGGTATCCAGCCGCTGACGCGATTCTCTCATAATATCTTCATACCGGCCTCTCTGTTCGGGCGTCATGCCGAGCAATTCCGGCAGCTGTCTTTCGCCGCCTCTAGGCAGGAGTTGCGGCGACTCCTGTCTTTCGCCGCCCCGGGACTGGATCTGCGGCGACTCCTGTCTATCGCTGCCCCGGGGCAGGAACTGCGGCGATGATCCCTGCCTTTCGCCACCCCTGATATTTTCGTGTTTCCCATACCTGAGCCATGAACCCGCCGCGCCGATCAGGCAGCCCAAAAGCAAAACCATAATCAAAACCGCAATTGCCCGCATCTGTACTTTCACTGGGTATTTCCTCCCCACATCAGCATAAGAACGAAATCACTTTCGCCGGCAGTCAGAATTTCACTTGCCGGATCGCTGGCGTCTGCCTGATTCAGAAGCGTTTCATATTCCATGGAATCATCCGGCGGCCTTTCAGGCGCAAACCAGATAAAAGCGCACAGGGCAATGGAAAGACAGGCTGTCGCGAAAGCAAGTCCGGGCCGGAACCATTGCGCAAGCAATCCATCCCAGGAGGAAATTCGCTGGAATGCCCGGCGGGCGATTTTATCCGCCATGTCGCTCATTGTAATGGTTTCATCGCGCATGACTGAAACAAGATTGTCCAGCAACGCGTTTGCCGTCCTGCATTCCCGGCAGACGGCAAGGTGTCTCCGGAATTCTTCCTTTTGGGAATCGTTCAATTCCCCGTCGCGATAGCGATCCAGCAATTCACAGTTTTTCATTTTCGTTTGCGTCCCTTTTTTTGCCCGTTTTAATTCCAGGCAGCTCGCTTAACTTTTTTTGCAACTCCGACCGCGCGCGGCAAACGCGCACTCTCGCGGCCGCTCCCGTCGTTCCTAAAATTTCCGCGACTTCGTCGTATTCTCTTTCCTCTACTTCGCGAAGGACGAACGCCGCCCTGTATTTCGGATTCAGCCTGTCCAGCAAAGACCGCGCCGCTTCGGCATAACTTTCCAAATCCGACTTCACGGAAGATTCAACGCCGCCGTCCCGCGTGAAATCACGCAGCAGCCGTTCCTGCTCCAAATCTCCCAATTCAGACCACAACCGTGTTTTTCCGCTCTTTCGTTTTCGCAATTGGTCGATACAGTAATTGGCCGCGATCCTGAGAATCCAGGGGCCGAATGGATATTTGGGATCGAATTTACCGAGCGCGGTAAACGCCCTGAGAAATGTTTCCTGTACGGCGTCTTCCTTTTCGGAAGAATTGCCCAACAGGCGATGAGCGGTTCCCCAGACGGCCGCCTGATAACGGCGGACAAGTTCGGCAAACGCCCGTTCATCGCCATTGCGAGTTCTGTCAACCAGTGTCGCATCCGTAGAATCCATCATGCCCGATATCAATTACGTGAGATTTTAAAATTGTTACAGAACCGGTTGGCATTGCAAAGGAATATCCGGGTGTTCCACAAGGTTGTAAGCGCGCGCTTTTTGAGCTATTTTTCTACGTCGAAATGTCGGGATCAACATAAAGGGTCAACATAAATAAACCGAGAGGAAATATGGCAACAGGCATCAAAAACAACAGAATCGAAGTAACGGTCAACGACCGGAAAATTGAGGTTACAGCGGGATTAACGATTCTCCAGGCGCTCCTTCAGGAAAATATTTATGTGCCCCATCTTTGTTACGACATCCGCGTTGAGCGTTCAAACGGCAGTTGCGGGCTTTGCGTGGTCGATGTGGAGCTGAACGACAAACGGGAGGTCAAGGCGTGCCAGACTCCAATCCTTCCGGGAATGAATATCACGACAAACAACTCAAAGCTGGAAATGTACCGGAAAATACGCCTTGAGCAGCTGCTTTCGGATCACAACGCTGACTGCGTCGCGCCCTGCGTAACGACATGTCCGGCGAACATCGACATACAAAGGTATCTTACACAGGTAAGCAACGGCAATTATGAAACGGCGATCAAAATCATAAAAGACAGCAATCCGTTTCCTATAGTCTGCGGCCGCGTTTGCCCGCATCCCTGCGAAGCCGCCTGCCGCCGCAATCTTGTGGACGCGCCTGTAGCCATCAACCATGTCAAACGTTTCGCCGCCGATTGGGATATGGCGCGCGAAACGCCGTGGATTCCCAAAAAAAATGAGCCGAGCGGCAGAAAAATAGCCGTGGTCGGCGCGGGTCCTTCGGGTCTTTCCGCCGCGTATTATTCGGCGCTGAACGGGCACGAAATTACCGTTTTCGAACGGCAGCCGCACGCCGGCGGGATGATGCGGTACGGCATCCCCGAATACAGGCTGCCCAAGGCGACGCTGGACAAGGAAATCGACATTATCCGGAGCCTCGGCGTAAGGATTGTCACCGGCAAGGCGCTTGGCACGCACCTGCGTCTTGAGGATCTGCAGAGGGATTTCGACGCGGTATATCTCGCCATAGGTTCATGGATTGCCACGCCGCTGCATATAGAGGGCGAAAATCTCGACGGAGTGCGGCTGGGAATTCATTACCTTGAGCAGGTGACCAAGGGCATAGACGCCCATCCGGGGAATTCCGTGGTAGTGCTTGGCGGCGGCAATACGGCAATAGACTGCGCGCGTACGGCCCTGCGCCGCGGAGCGAAAAAAGTCAGGCTGGTTTACCGGCGAACTTATGAACAGATGCCCGCCGAGGAATTCGAGGTAAAAGAGGCGCTTGCGGAAGGCGTTGAAATGGTGTTTCTGGCTTCTCCCGCGCGGATAGCGCTGAACGCCGCCGGCCGCAAGGAAGTGCATTTCCTTAGAATGGAACTTGGAGAGAAAGACAGGTCAGGACGCCGCAAGCCCGTTCCGATTGAAGGCTCGGAGTTCCTTCTCGAAGCGGATTTGGTAATCGGCGCTATCGGCCAGAGCACAAACGTCCAATTCCTTTACAACGACCTTCCCGTGCGCCTCAACAAATGGGGCGACATAGACGTGAACTCCAGAACGTTTCAGTGTTCAGTCGATAAGGTCTTCGCGGGCGGCGACTGCGTAACCGGCCCGGCGACGGTGATACAGGGCGTCGCCGCCGGGCGGCAGGCGGCGGCGGCAATGCACATGTTTGTAACTAAGGGATACGTCCACGAGGAAAACGACGTTTACACCTGCAACCGCGGCACGCTCGAAGACCTTCCGCGATGGGAATTTGAAGAAATACCGCGCCTGAGGCGCGCGCCGATGCGTTCCATTGCGGACAATGAGCGGCTAGGAGGATTCACGGAAGTCGAACTCGGATATACCGAGGAAGACGCCCGGCAGGAAGCGGGACGCTGCCTGCGATGCGGCTGCGGCGAACGTTACAACTGCACCCTGCGCAAAGAGGCGAGCATACACGGCGTGGAATTCCAAAAACCGCATCACGCCCGCCCAATCCTGCCTATAGTTCACGATCATCCGTTTATTGAGCGCGACCACAATAAATGTATTTCCTGCGGTCGTTGCGTAGCCGCGTGCGCTGAAATAGAGGGTCCGGACGTTCTGGCGATGTACTACAAAAAAGGCCGCCAGCTTGTCGGAACAAAGAGCGGCCTGCCGCTCCGGGATACGGACTGTGTTTCATGCGGCCAGTGCGTCAATTCCTGCCCCTGCGGCGCGCTTGAATTCCGGCGCGCGAAGGGAAAAGTGTTCCGCGCCATCAACGATCCCGACCTTACGGTAGTCGGCTTTGTCGCGCCCGCGGTGCGTTCGGTGATCGCCCAGACATTCGGCCTTGAGCCCGAAGCGGCGTCGGCTAAAATGGCGGGTCTCATGCGAGCGATCGGCTTCGATAAGATATTTGATTTTTCTTTCGCCGCCGATCTTACGAGCATGGAGGAAACGACGGACTTTCTCGATCGGGCGCATCATAAAAAAGGAAAGCTCCCGCAATTTACGTCCTGCTGTCCCGCGTGGGTCAACTTCGTCGAACGCCGGTATCCGGGTCTGATTCCGCATATGTCGAGCTGCAAATCGCCGCAGCAGATGATGGGCGCCACCGTCAAAAACCACTTCGCCCAACTTTCGGGCATTCCGCGCGAAAAATTGTACGTGGTTTCGATTGTGCCGTGCCTTGCAAAAAAGGTTGAGGCCGCGCGGCCTGAATTCGCTCCGGGCGGCATCCGCGACGTTGATGCCGTTCTTACAACGGTTGAAATGCTCGATATGTTCAGTCTGGTGCGCATTGACGCGGCCGCTGTCGCCCCCGGCGAGTTTGACGAGCCGTATAAGCGCGTTTCATCCGCGGGCGTGCTTTTTGGCGCTTCCGGCGGGGTCGCTGAAGCGGCGCTGCGCATGGCGGTTGAAAAACTGACCGGCGCCGCGCGTACCGACAGGCTTGTCTTTGAGGAAGTGCGTGGATTCGCGGGCGTAAAAGAAGCGGTTGTTGAAGCCGGAGGCGAAAAAATCCGCGTGGCCGTCGTTTCCGGCCTGCATAACGTTGAAGCGATTGCGGAGCGCGTTCTCGCCGGCAAGGAATGCGGTTACGATCTTATCGAAGTAATGGCCTGTCCGGGCGGCTGCATCTGCGGCGCGGGACACCCGATTCCCGAAAAGAAGGGCGCGCTTGACGAGCGCCAGAATGTGCTGGTCACCATAGATAACCAGTCGCCGCTGCGCCGTTCGCACGAGAATCCCGATATCCTTAATTTGTATAAGGATTACTACGGCGAGCCGAATTCGCCGCTGGCGCATGAATTACTGCACACTCATTACGCCCCGTTCCGTGAAGGAACGGAGGAGAGTATGCGCCGGGCCGACAATTCCGCGTTTGTCGTGCATAAACTTGATATTTGCGGCTGCGACGAATGCAAGGCGCTGGGCTCGGAAAAACTGTATAACGATGTCCAGCTGCGCGTGTATGCGCTCAAGATGAACGAATTTCTTGATGTTAGGTCAATCCGTCTCGGCGAAACACACGCCGGCGGCGATATTTACATACAGATCGACGGAAAGCGCGTTGCGCCTGATAAGCTCGGCAACCTGCACCGTTCGCTGCGCGAGGTTTCTCCGCTTGCGAATGAGTGGCAGTAGCCGCGCCGTTTGCGCTCCTGTGTGTATTTTAATTGGCTTTATCAGTTTAAGGGGGAACCTCTAAAAACACCAAAATCAAGGCTTGCGGCCGGGACAAAAGCGGAGTTTACATTATACGTAAATGAGTATTTTGATCGGCCGCGTAACGCAGAGTTCGGGTTTTTAGAGGTTCCCTTTAAGGAGACTTTTTATGCGTATAAGATATGTCGGATCCGACGGCCGTACCCGTATCGCCGAGATCACCCGCGTAAAATTCATGCATGACGGATGGACAACGCGCGATAAGCGCAATGAAGTGGACGAGGATATCAAGGGCCCGCTCGTTGTGGTCTATCAACCCAGCGGCAAAGGCGGCAAACGGTTGATCATGCTCGCTCCCGATGAATTTGACATGAATGCCGCAAAAATTCATCTGCTGGAAAAAGGCTGGCTGGATCTTTCAAGCTGCCAGATGAAAGTTGAGAGTTTCTACTGATAATTTTCCCTCGGCAATGCCAAATTCCGCGGGGCAGGGTTTCGCTTCCATTTGAGTGCTTTGCGCCCTTTGCGGTAAAAGTTTTAACCGCAAAGGGCGCAAAGATCAACGCAAAGTACGCAGTAAAGGGAACCTCTAAATAAAAATTACTACTTCTCAGCAGGCGCGGTCAGGGTTTTCTGCGCGCGGACCGGAAATACCGAGCCGGAGCCGCCCTATCCGTTTCGTAAATAAGCAGAGAATATGAAAGAAATAGAGAACAATCAATAAAACAAATTTATGGCACGACACAATTGCGAAAACTGTTCTATTCGTTCAAAATACGACAAAGCGCCTAAATCTTTAATTGGCAGGCTTTGGCGGTGGCATATAAAATTCTGTCCCGGCTGGAAAAAATACATAGACTCACTGGATGATAACGCGAAAACGATGTTGAAAAAAAAGTACAATCTGTAAATTATTAAATATGACAAAAAAGTCGATTTTGATTTGGCTGTCAATTATTCCTCTTGCCATTCTTAATGGAGGATTACGCGAGACATTCCTGACGCCTTGGCTCGGAGAGAGTTGCGCTCAACCAATTAGCGGAATCATTCTTTGCTTCCTGATTTTTATAGTTTCGTTTGTTTTTATTCCTCGAATCGGGAAAGGAGAAGCAAAAACGTATTGGAAAATTGGACTTTTATGGATTGTTTTAACTGTAGTCTTTGAAACATTGTTAGGTCTGGCAATGGGAGATAATTTCGGCGAGTTGTTAAAAGCATACGATATTACGACGGGAAATATATGGCTGATTGTTGTTGTTTTTATAGGAATTGCGCCCTGGTTGATAGCGAGAATTAAACGAATCGTATGACAGACAAAAAAGGAAAAATGTCGGTGCTTACCTGTTGCTTAGGCGCAAGTGGGGGGGTGTGGCTCGTCCGGCCATTTGTCATGGATATAGTCTTTTACTGCCGCCATGCTAATTACTTGCTTACATTAGGATTGTATCCAGATGCTTCTATTTCGGTATGTTCCATACGCACTTCGAGGACATGTCTTTTCGATGGCTCCAGAAGCTGATGAACTTCAAGT
>JAIRVC010000219.1 GCA_031254095.1 Acidobacteriota bacterium | reverse complement strand
TCCGCGCTGTATATCCTTGAGCATTTCAAGAACCTGACTCTGCCTGAAATTCATAGCCGTATTTTGAATATGATCAATCAGGAAAGGGCGCTTTACGATAAATTCATGCAGAAGATCATAACGCTGAGTTCCATGGCGTTTTCCGATGCGGAAAACGATCCGGGAATCGGAATTTACCTCGACGGCGCTTCAAATTTAATAAAAACTCCGGAGTTTTCGGATGTCAACAAAATGAAACTTCTGTTTGAAATGATAGAACAGAAGAACAGGCTTGCGACGCTGCTGTCGCGCTGCATTGATGAAGAACCCGGAGATGTCAGGATCACAATCGGAGCGGAAAACGCCCTGCCTGGAATAGAAGATTGCGCGCTGATCACCTCGCGCTATGTGGTTGGCGAAAAAACGCACGGCATGTTGGGCATTTTGGGGCCGACGCGCATGGAATACGCGCGGGCGATCTCTCTTGTTGATTACGTTGCGCGATTATTCGGGCAGGTGCTCGAGACAGGAACCAGACAATGACGTTAAAAAAAGATGATGATGAAACTGCCTGGGAAATAGAAGAAGCAACGGGCATTGACCTTGACGGCGCCATGGATGAAATCATGGAGGAAGCGGCAGGACAGGCCGATGCGCCCACGGGGCTTGAGGTGGATCTGGCGGCCGCCAAAGCCGAGGCCGCCGAGTGGCAGGATCGTTTTATGCGCAAAGCCGCCGAGTTTGAGAACTACCGCAAGCGGATGGACAGGGAGAAGGCGGAATTGCGAATCGCGTCACAGAGCGCGATTTTGCGTAATCTTCTGCCTGTTCTGGACGGATTTGACCGGGCATTGAAATATTTCAGCGGGGCGGAGCGCGTTGCCGGTTCCGTCGAACAGTACAGGGAAGGCATTGAATTGCTCTTCCGGCAGGTACTCGACGCGCTGGCGCAGGCGGGAGTAGCGCCGATTGAGGCGGAAGGGAAGCCTTTCGATCCGCATTTACACGAGGCGCTTTCACGCGAGGAAACGTCGGAAGTCGCGGATGGAACAATCGTCAGCGAATTGCGCCGCGGCTATATGTTCAACGAAACTCTCCTCAGGCCGTCGCAGGTAATAGTCGCGGTTCAGCTTCAAGTGACGGAATAGACGGGAAATATATGGGTAAAATAATCGGCATAGATTTAGGCACTTCGAATTCATGCGTCGCCGTTCTTGACGGCGACAAGGCGCATATCATTCCCAACAACCTCGGCGGCAGAACTACACCGTCCATCGTTGCTATTACCGACAAGAACGAGCGGATCGTCGGGCAGATCGCCAGGCGTCAGGCCGCAACCAACGCGGCAAATACCATTTATGCCGTCAAGCGATTCATGGGACGGCGTTTTGACGCGCCGGAAGTCCAGCATGTTCAAACGCTCCTGCCTTACGCCATCAAAAATTCCGAAAACGGCGACGTGCGCGTCACAGTGGCGGGGCGCGACTACAGCCCTCCGGAAATTTCCGCCATTATTCTTCAATACCTGAAGAACGCGGCTGAGGACTTTTTGAACGAGTCCGTCACGGACGCCATTATTACGGTTCCCGCCTATTTCGACGATTCTCAGCGCCAGGCGACCAAGGACGCCGGACAGATCGCCGGGCTTGAAGTCCAGCGAATAATAAACGAGCCCACGGCCGCCGCGCTGGCCTATGGCCTTGGCAAGAAAGAACGTGAAAAAGTCGCGATTTTTGATCTTGGCGGCGGCACGTTTGATATTTCCATTCTTGAACTGAACGACGGCGTTTTTGAAGTTATTTCCACCTGCGGCGATAGTTTTCTGGGAGGCGAGGATTTCGACCGCGGCATTGTCGATTGGATGATCGCCGAGTTTAAAGCGGAACACGGCATTGACCTGGGGCAGGATATTCCGGCTCGGCATCGCCTTAAAGAAGCGGCGGAGAAAGCCAAATGCGAACTATCATTGGTGGCGGAATCGCGCATAAGCCTGCCGTTTATCGCTTCGGATCAAAGCGGGCCGAAGCATTTTGACAGGGTTTTAACGCGCAGTAATTTTGAGGACATGGCGGCAGGCCTGATCGCGCGGACAACGGAGTTCTGCGAACAGGCGCTGAAAGACGCGCAGATGACTCCGGGCGACCTTGACAAGGTGATTCTTGTCGGCGGGCAGACGCGCACTCCCGCGGTACAGTTGCATGTGGCGCAGATATTCGGCAAAGAGCCGTCGCTTGAGGCCAATCCCGATGAAGTAGTGGCGGCGGGAGCGGCGCTGCAGGGAGGCGTGCTTGAGGGAAGCCTGAAAGACATCGTGCTTTTGGACGTTCTGCCGCTGTCTCTCGGCGTTGAAACGCATGGCGGGCTTTTTACCCGGCTGATAGACCGCAACTCCACAATTCCGCTTAAAAAGACGGCGATTTTTACCACCGTTACCGACAACCAGACCGTCGTGGAAATCCATGTGCTCCAGGGAGAGCGCGATATGGCGAAGTTTAACCGTTCGCTGGCAAAATTCGATCTTATCGGCATCCTGCCGTCCCAACGCGGCGTTCCTCAGATAGAAGTGTCTTTCGACATGGACGCCAACGGCATTCTGAGCGTTTCGGCCAAAGACAAGGTTTCGGGAAGGAAACAGGCCATACGCGTCACTCCATCAACCGGGTTAGGTCATGAAGAAATCGATAAAATGACGCTGGAGGCCAAAAATTTTGCGGAAACCGACCGCAAGATGAAGGAGGTTGCGGAACTTAGAAACCGCATACAGGCCCAGACCGCCATACTGGTTCGGAGTTACGCGGGATTTGGAACCTTTCTTGACTCAAAAGATCAGGCGGCGATACAAAACCTGATTGATAAATCAAAGGAACTGAATCCGGACGAAGAAGATCAAAAAGTTCTGAACGATATGATGGCC
>JAIRVC010000215.1 GCA_031254095.1 Acidobacteriota bacterium | reverse complement strand
CCGGGCAATGCGTCCGGATATTCTTTCGACCTCGACATAAACGCCGTCAAGCGCCGATGTATGAAATATTAGGGTCAATGAGCGCTTCCAAAGAATAAAAAAGGTTATAATATACGGTTTGAAAGGAATTCGTGTATGAAAATAGTGATAACCGGCGGATCCGGGTTTATCGGATCACATGTTGCGGATGTGCTGCTTGAACAGGGACACGAAGTCGTCATCTATGATCTTGACGCGCCCCGGTACAGCCAGCCGTGCGCGTTTGTCCGCGGCGACATCCGCGACATTGAGCGTATGACGCAGACGCTGAAAGACGCCGACATCGTCTACATGCTGGCGGCCGAGGCAAACGTCAACCGTTTCTTTGAAAGCCCGGTTTTTTCCAACGATATAACGGCGGGCGGAACGCTTTCGGCGCTGGAAGCGGTTCGGCGTTCAGGCGGGCGTGCGCGGGCGATTCTGGCCTCGACGGAATGGATATACGGATCCGTTCCGGAGGCGGCGTCCGGCGAGTATATTACGGAAGAAACGCCTTACGCGCAGAATCCGGATCACCTTTACACTTCCTCAAAAATCGCTTCGGAATTTTTCTGCAAAAACTATAACGGTCTTTACGGAATCAGTTACACCATCATGCGCTTCGGCATTCCTTTCGGAGACCGCGCGCGCGCGGAAACCGTAACGCCGATTTTCATACGCCGCATTCTTTCCGGCGAACCGATCACAATTCACGGCGACGGCAGTCAAACGCGGCAGTTTATTTACGTCCGCGATCTTGCGCGCGGATGCGCGGCGTGCGCCATGCCGGAGGCGGAAAATCAGATTTTTAATCTGAACGGCGGGAAAAAAGTCAGCGTGCTTGAAATCGTGCGGACGCTTGAAGAAATTTTAGGAAAAAAAGCGGCGATTACGTTTGTCGAAGACCGCAAGGGAAATTTTAAAGGGCGGTTTATTTCCTCTGAAAAAGCCCTTAAAATGCTTGGCTGGAAGCCGCAGCTTGAGTACGCGGAGGCCATGCGGCTGTATGTGGAGGCCACCTTGCGGCCGCCAGTGGTTAGCAGCTAGATTTAGTGATTGGAAAAATCCATTGCGAATCATCTCCGGAGCAGCTTCTGTTAGAAGTTGTCGGGAAGATTTTTTTAATTTTAGAATCGGATGCGACATGAAATATCCTTTGGTGTGCCTTCAGCGGAAAACTTCCATCAAGAACGCGATTCAGCAGATAGAACGAAGTCCTTTCGACCGGGCTTTTGTTGTGGACGAAGCGGGCGTTTACGCGGGCTGCGTCGCCGTCGCCGATCTGCGGCGGCTTTTGATAAGCGGCGCGCAGGTCGAAGAACCCGTTGACGCCTATCCGATGCGGCATGATTACAGCCTTGCCGATAAATCGCTGGAAACCCCCAGACAGGCCCGCGCGCTGATTTCCGACATGAAGCTGAAAGGGGTGCGCTTTCTGCCGGTTGTCGATCCTGATGGCAGGATCACGGAAATCCTTTCTCTTGAAGATATCAGTAACATGTACAGCGTCGAGGAAACTGAAGCCACAGCGAAGCTGCCGGCGGCTCGCAAGGTGCTGGTTGTTGGAGGCGCGGGTTTTCTCGGCAGCGTTTTAACGCGAAAGCTCCTTGCGCGGGGTTTCCGGGTTCGCGTACTGGACAGTTTTATCTACGACCGTAAATCTCTCGATAATCTTGCGGGCGATGAAAATCTGGAGATAGTCGAAGGCGATCTGCGCAATATTCACACCTGCGTGAGCGCCCTCGCTGATATCGACGCCGTAGTGCTGCTGGCCGCGATTGTAGGCGATCCGGCGTCGAAAGTGCGCCCGACGCAAACGATCGAAACCAACGTGCTTGCGGCGCAGGCGCTGGCAATGGCAAGCAAGCTGCATTTCATCCCTCGTTTTCTTTACGCCTCAACATGCAGCGTGTACGGCATCGGCGACGCCATACTGGACGAGGACGCGCCGCTGAACCCGGTTTCACTCTACGCGCGCACCAAAATCGAATCCGAAAAAATCATTCTCGGCATGGGGGACGAGTATTTCTGCCCGACCGTTCTGCGCATGGGAACGCTTTATGGATTTTCCCCGCGTATGCGGTTTGATCTGGTCGTCAATACCATGAGCATGAAATCGCATGTCAACGGAGGCATTCAGGTATTCGGCGGCGACCAGTGGCGGCCGCTGCTTGGCGTGGAGGACGCCGCCGAAGTCTATGTCCGCTGTCTTGAGGCAAAACTGGAGGATGTTGGAAATCAGGTTTTCAACGTAGGCTCCGACGCGCAAAACTACAAAATCGACGAAGTGGCGCAGATCATCAGCGAGGCTCTCGGCGGCGTTCCTATTTCACGCGACCAGTCAAATCTTGATTCCCGCGACTATCGCGTTTCTTTCGCCAAGCTGTCGGATATCCTGAAATACGCGCCCGTACAGACGATTGACGGGGCGGCGCGGGAAATCGTGAAAAACCTTCAGTCCGGAGTCATTAAGGATCCAGCGCGGAAGATATACTACAATCATTTCTTTGATTCCGCCGAGGAGTGAGCTGGCCGCCTCGCGGCGGCCGGTAGCAGTGGTTAACAGTCAGAAAATCCTCAAGAGGCGTGCCAAAATCATCCGCCATCCATTTCATTTCACCATCTTGCCGTCCCGCAACGGCTCATTTATGCGCTCAATGCGCGGATTGGCGGATGTGGATGCTGGCGGGCTTGAGAAAGATCATAGTTGACCTGCATTGCCAGCCATGCGCGGGCAGTGCTGACACCTGCCATTTCGAGGCGCACGGCAAGATCTGGACTTATTGCGGCGCGACAATTTAAAACACGGGATAGCGCGACGCGAGACATGCCAAGACGGT
>JAIRVC010000192.1 GCA_031254095.1 Acidobacteriota bacterium | reverse complement strand
CGGTTCCTGCGCTCCGTGCGCCTCGCACTTCATCCCGCGCAGGCAATTAATCAGCACTTCCATAACGCGGCACGGAAATACCGATCAATTCCTGAAATTCCTTATTGCTTTCAAGCGCGGCGAAATCCGGATCATTTTTGGCATGAACACGGCTGTCATCGTTCAGTTTCATCGCCTGGCGCAAATTTTCAATCGCCTTGGAAACATCCCCCTTCAACGCCATCGCCGCCGCGATGGAATAGTAGATATAATCGGCGCGCGGATGCCTTTCAAGCGATTGCTGGAAACACGCAATGGCTTTATCGTAGTTGTTCCTGTTGTGTTCCAGAACTCCCATGGCGTATGACTGGTCATGTGTTATCGGCGATTTTTTCTGACGTGCTTCACCGCGTCTGCAAATATCGAGATAACTGCGGGCGCGCACCGCAATCTCGGCTTCGTTCGGATATTTTTCGATTAAAGATTGCAGTTCCGCAATGGCTTTTTTGAAATCCTTCCGATGAATCGCCTCAATTCCTTTTTCAAATTGCGTCAAAGCTGAAGCCGTTGTTTTTGTCCGGCGAAGCAGTTGCGACGACGCGTCTTCATTATTGGAAACCTGGTCTATAATCTGAGAAGTCTGAACGGTTGCTGTCGGCGTGGACTTTGCCGAAGCTGTCTGCTCCCTGTTCGCGGACATATTTTTGCCCGAATTGCTGACATTCTGCGTCGAAGAAGTCCTGGAATTCCTGCCTGCCGCCTTTTTCTGTAAAGCCTCGGGCGGTTTCTTTTCAATATTTTTTTCTTTAGCAGAAACGGCTCTTTTTAAAAGTGTTTCAGGCCGGGCATTCTCTAGGGAACGGGTGGTTTTGCTCATGTTTTGATATTTGCTTCCGTTAGTTAGTTTGCGAAATCTTATCTCCAAGCCGATTTGACTGGGGATGAGTTGACATTTTAGTAAAATCCGCCGAAAAGTCAAGTTTCAGACATAAGAACAATTATATGCAATTTTTTACGACGCGCGCCCATTTTTGCAGTAAACATTGAATATCTCGCGGATATAAATAAAATATTTCAGTTAAGGAAGCGCGGCGGTAGTTCCCGTCCTGAAATCTGAAATTGCGGTTTTCTCGAGGAAAGCGAAACGAAATGTCAACTTTGGACAAGCTTGGAGAAGAATGCGGTGTTTTCGGCATCATGTCGCACCCGGAAGCCGCCCGTATAGCCTATCTCGGCCTTTACGCCCTTCAGCATCGGGGGCAGGCATCGGCCGGAATCGTCAGTTCCGACGGGAAGAAGCTTCATGTTGAAAAAGGCATGGGGCATGTCGCCGATCTGTTTACCGAGGCGCGGATGGAACGGCTGCCGGGAAGCGCGGCGCTGGGTCATGTGCGCTATCCAACCGCCGGAAACAACACAATTCAGAACGCGCAGCCCGTTATGGTTGAGTGCTGGCGCGGGCCGCTTGGCCTGGCGCATAACGGCAGTCTGACAAACGCCCGTGTGCTGCGGCGCGAGCTTGAACATGACGGCGCCATTTTTCATTCGGCAAGCGCCGGTGAAGTAATCATGCACCTGATGTCCCGTTCCCGTCGCGGCACCGTGCGGGAAGCCTTTATTGAAGCCCTGCGGCAGATTGAAGGTGCGTATTCGATTATAGTGCTGACTCCGGAATATCTGCTGGCCGCGCGCGACCCTCGCGGTTTTCGCCCGCTCTGCCTGGGACGGGTAAATGGCGCCTATGTCGTCGCGTCGGAAACCTGCGCGCTGGATTTGATTAACGCGGAATATATCCGGGATGTGGAACCGGGCGAGGTGGTGCTGATTAAAAACAACGAGAACGGCGGGGGCGACGCGCTTGAGTCGCAGATGCCTCTACCGAAAGAGAATCCGGCGTTCTGCGTTTTTGAGCACATATATTTCGGCCGCCCGGACAGCCTCGTTTTCGGACGCACGGTTTATACCTGCCGCCATGAGATGGGCAAGCTGCTTGCGTGCGAACATCCGGTCAACGCGGATGTCGTTGTGCCGGTTCCGGATTCGGGCGTTGCCGCGGCAATCGGTTTTTCGCACAAAAGCGGCATCCCGCTTGAATTCGGGCTGACGCGAAATCATTACGTCGGACGCACGTTTATTGAACCAAGGCAATCCATACGGAATTTCGGCGTCAAGGTGAAGCTCAACCCGGTTCGCGATCTTTTGCGCGGCAAGCGCGTCGTTCTGGTTGACGACTCCATTGTTCGAGGGACCACCAGCAGGAAAATCGTGGAGATCATCCGCGCCGTCGGCGCAAAGGAAATCCATGTGCGAATTACCTCGCCGCCGGTTATCGCTCCCTGCTATTACGGGATCGACATACCCACGCGGCGCGAACTGATCGGATCCACAAAATCCGTGGAGGAGATTCGTGATTTTATCGGGGCGGATTCGCTTGGCTACCTTAGTCTGGAATCTACGCTGCGCGCTGTGGATGACAGGAATCAGTACTGTTCGGCCTGTTTTACCGATGTTTATCCGACCGACGTTATTCCCCTGGAAAAACAGAGAAACCTTTTTGCGGAAGATTGCGGCGAAGAAATTGACGATGAATAGGCGCTTTTAATAAGAAGCAAGCCTCCTCACGGGGGGGG
>JAIRVC010000024.1 GCA_031254095.1 Acidobacteriota bacterium | reverse complement strand
AGAATGACGACGAAATAGCGCGCCGGAACGATGCGGCTTATTGCCTGCAAGGGCGCCGGCATGGTGTCGATGGAAAACATAAATCCGGAAAGCAGAAAACCGGGCAGAAATGTCGTCAGCATTCCGAGCTGAAACGCCATTATCTGATTGCGCGTGGCCGAGGAGATGAGAATCCCCCAAAACAGCACGACGCACAAAAACAGGCAGGTCGATGCGCCGAGCAGCAGCGCGCTGCCGCGGAAGGGCACGGAAAATACGCCGACGCCGATTACAAGTACGATAATCGCGTCGGCCAGACCGACAATAAAATAGGCGAACATCTTGCCCGCAACCAGCTCCGACGGACGCAGGGGCGTGGACAATAACTGTTCCATCGTGCCCATCTCCCATTCGCGGGCGATGGTCAGCGAAGTCAGCTGCCCCGCCATCGTCATAAGAATAACGGCGATTAATCCGGGCACGACATAGTTTCTTGAACGGAGCGAGCTGTTGTACCAGACGCGAATCTGCGCGTCCACGGCGGGCGCGGAACGCTGAACCGTGCCGCCGCGAACCTGTATTTGAGCGGAATATTTTCTTACGATGCTTTCAGCGTACCCCCTGGCGATGGCCGAAGTGTTGGAATCGCTTCCGTCCATCAATAGCTGCACGGAAGCGCCTTTGCCGGCGGCGATGTCTCCGCCGAAGCCTATGGGAATAACAATCCCGGTTAGAATCCGGCCGCGGTCGATGTCCCGTTCAATCGCGGCATAGTCTGACGCAAAGCCGCGAATCTCAAAATAGCGCGATCCATGAAATTGCCGGGCAAGCTCGCGGCTGGCCGGAGTGCCGTCCTGATCGTAAATGAGCGTTGGAATCCGTTCGACATCCAGACTCAGCGCGTAACCGAAAAGGAGCAGCATCATCACCGGTATCGCCAGCGCAAGCGCCAGACTGAGACGGTCACGCACTATGTGATTAAGCTCTTTTACGAAAACTGCCCGCGTCCGGCGGTAGTTCATACTGGCTTCCCTTCTTAGGCTTTAATGCGAGCGATAAATAACGCCTTAAAAAACAAATGAAGTAATTGCAAAACCTGTCAGATTGCGCCCTTTCAGGGCTTGGATTATTCGGGCATCTGTTTCGCAGGGCTTTGCCCCGCGCTATTGATCAAAGGCTTTCAGCCTTTATTTATGCGTATTTCAGGGCTGAAAGCCCGTAATAAACAGCACAGGGAGAAGCCGTGTGTTTTCGGATAAATATAAAATCCAAGCCCTGAAGGGGCGCAATCTGACAGGTTCTGCAATTACCTCAAATGTTCATCTTTTTACAGGCGTTCTTAATATCGTTTTTAGTTGTGCCGCCTCTGTTTTTTGAGGATTAGATAAATATATTTCATGATGCTTCCTTACCGCGTTTACATCTTTTTTTAAATTGTTTTTTTCAATGAACTCATCCATCAGTTTTAACGTTTCCGGTTCATTGTCATATGGGCCTATGTGCATACACTGCACGCATAGACCTTCCGTTATTGTTATATATTCCGCGTTCCCTGTTTCTATGCCTTTCTTTTTTGACGCTTCATCGCAAGCCCATTTAAATATTTCATTGTTGACAAATTCCGGCAGGCGTATCATTGAAATCCAGTTATACCGGGATTTGGAGGAAAATTCTTCATTGCCGTCAAGCCACCACAAACCTTCCAGAGGCGGCACGACATAATCAAAATAACCGTCGGGCGCGCTGTTTCCCTTTTTGCTCATTTTTATAGTGTATTGAATGCCATAAAGCGCTTCTACCGCTTTTTTATATTCTCCGCTTTCATCATTTGGATTGCCTTTGCCTTTGACGGCGACAAATTGCATTTCGGGAACATCAATAATCATTGGCGTCGTTTTTGGCAAATACAAATCTTTGTAATCTTTTTTATAATCTTTTGCGTTTGTCATATTTATTTCCTTTCTTCAGCTTCAATGAGAGAGACAAAAACGTCCTCAAGAGAGGGCGATATTTTTTCGAGCCGCTTAACCGGGATATTTCGTTCCGCCAGACGCTCGCGGATAACCATCATGCTGTTATCATCGTTATCATCGTTATCACCGGCATCATCGGCATCATGGGCATCCAGAACGCTGACATGCAGGCCGCCGCCGAAAACGGCGACATCCTGAACGCCCGGCAGCCTCTCAAGCGCCCGCATGGTTTCAAGCGGGTCAGGCGTATCGAGGCGCAGCAGCGTTTGCGCGCCCAGTCCGGCGCGCAGTTCAGCGGGCGTTCCAAGCGCTATGACCCGGCCGCGATACATCAGCGCCAGCCGATAGCAGTATTCCGCTTCATCCATGTAATGCGTGCTGACAAAAACCGTGTGTCCCGCCCGCGCCATTTCGCGGATCAATGCCCAGAAGGTCCGCCGGGCAATCGGATCGACACCGGACGTAGGTTCATCAAGAAACAGCACCGGCGGATTGTGCAAAATGGCGCAGCCCAGCGCCAGCCGCTGTTTCCAGCCGCCCGACAGCACTCCGGTGATCGCACCGCGCCGCTCGGCAAGTCCCGCCATTTCCAGTACATAGCGCTTGCGTTCGTCGCGCCCGCCTTTCGGAATGCCGTACATGCCGGAAAAAAAATCAATGTTCTGTTCTACCGTAAGGTCGTCGTAAAGCGAAAACTTCTGGGACATATAGCCGATATTGCGGCGCGCTTCTTCGGGATCCGCCGCGACATCAACGCCGCCTACCAGCGCCCT
>JAIRVC010000023.1 GCA_031254095.1 Acidobacteriota bacterium | reverse complement strand
CGAGAGCAAGACAATAAGAACCGTCCCCTTTGTCCTGCCCTTTGTCCTGCCTTATCCGCCGCTACCGCAGTCAGTATGAAAGTCGTGAGGTTTGCACATGACAGATCATGAAACCCTTGCCCACTTGATGGAAGCCGCGGACGTACGCCAGTACGACTGCTACCAATGCGGCAAATGCAGCGGCGGCTGCCCGATGGCCGACGCGATGGACCTGAAACCGCGGGGCGTCATGCGCTGCGCGCAGACCGGGTCGCTGAACGGGATACTGAACAGCAATACCATATGGCTGTGCACCGGTTGCTATGCCTGCGTGGACCGCTGCCCGCACGACGTCAATGTGCCCGCCCTGATCGAGGAGTCGCGCTACGAAGCGATGCGGCGCGGTATAAAACGCCGTGACAGCGACGTCCTGAACAAGACATTGGTGAATAATATAAAGACCTTTGGCCGCAACCATGAGATGCTGCTTGCGGGAATGTACAACGTGTTTGCGATGAAGCCCATTCAGGACATTGAGAGCGTCCCGCATATGATGAAAAAAGGCCTTATCAACCCGATGCCGCAGCCGATTCACGGAGCCTCGGAAGTCGCTGAACTGATAGAGCGGGCCAAGCGCTGGGACGACCCAAAGGTCTTCGGCCCAGGCGAAAATAGAGTTAAAGACGAGAAGCCGCCGCCTTCCGACGACCCGGAGGTGGAATTATGAAGAGATACGCATACTTCCCCGGCTGCGCCAGCGAAAGCACCGCGAAATCGACCACGCTCGCAAACGAATTCGTTTTCGGCGCCATAGGGATTGATTTGATAGAAATCAAGGATTGGAATTGTTGCGGGGCTACCTCGGCCCACACACTATCCGACGCAATGGGGCTTGCGCTTCCCGCCAGGCCGCTCGCGAGGGCCGAGGCCGACTGGCCGGACCTCGATGTGGTGACGGGCTGCGCCTCCTGTTACGCAAGGCTAAAACTGACAAACCACCGCGTCCGGAATGACAGTGAAGCGCGCTACATGGCCGAAAAAATCATCGGGCAGCCGTATGAAGCGAAACGTGAAGTACTGAATTTCCTCGATATCATGGGGGACGCCGATGTAAGGAAATCTATCGAAAGCGCCCTGCTCCGCCGTTTCAGAAAATTGAAGGCGGCCTGCTATTACGGTTGCCTCAATATCCGCCCGGCGGAAGTGACCGGCGCAAATGACCGCGAAAACCCTCAGGCCATGGACGAGGTTGCGGCGCTCACCGGCGCGGAGCCGGTCGACTGGGGGTTCAAGACCGAATGCTGCGGCGCAGCCCACCAAAACGACGCCGCGCTTGAGGCCAGGCCGCTCGCAGGCAGGATTATCGAAAATGCCCGCGCCTGCGGCGCCAACGTTATCCTGACAGCCTGTCCAATGTGCCAGATGAATCTTGAGATGCGGCAGAGCGAATACATTAGAAAGCGCGAAGAGAAACTTACGGGAAAGCCTCAGTTCCCGCTGCTCGGCATGATCAAGCCGCCGGATCCGGAACAGACCATCCCCGTGCTCTCCATTACAGAACTTCTGGCTATCGCGATGGGCGCAGGCGGGCGCAGGCTCGCGCTCGATTCGCACCATGTCCCGGTTGGTGGCGTTATCGCCGGCGCGCTTAGAGGCGACGCGGAAAGCGAGGTCTTTATATGAGCAAGACCGGAGTATTTATCTGCCATTGCGGCACAAACATCGCTTCCGCGCTCGATGTATACAAGGTAGCGGAAGCGGCAAAAGCGATTCCCGACGTATCCTACGCGGCCGAGTACAAGTATATGTGTTCCGAACCGGGGCAACAGCTCATCCTTGACGCGATAAAAGAACAGGGCCTGAAGCGCATCGTGATCGCCGCCTGCTCGCCGCGCATGCACGAAATCACATTCCGGAAAATGCTGAAGAAATCCGGAGTCAACGAATATTTGCTGGAGATCGCAAACATCCGCGAGCAGGATTCCTGGGTACACGAGGATACAGGCAAAGCGACGGAAAAGGCGATCGACCTGGTTCGGATGGCCGTAGCGAAGGTGCAAAAAAACGAGCCTCTGAAGACATCATTCATTCCGGTCACAAAACGCGCGCTTGTCATAGGCGGTGGAATCGCCGGCATTCAGGCTGCGCTCGATATCGCGGACGCCGGGCATGATGTCGTGCTGCTCGAACGCGAGCCGTCTATCGGCGGACGCATGGCAATGCTGGACAAGACCTTCCCTACCCTCGACTGCTCCGCCTGCATCAGCACGCCGAAAATGGTCGACGTCAGCGCGCATCCAAACATCACATTGATGACGTCCTGCGAGGTTGAAAGTGTCAGCGGATATATCGGGAATTTCAAAGTCGCCATACGAAAGAAAGCAAAATACGTCAACCATGATATATGCACCGGCTGCGGCCTTTGCGAGGAAAAATGCCCCGTCAAGACGGATAGCGCTTTCAATCGCGGGCTGTCAAAGCGGCCGGCGATCTACAAGCTCTTCCCGCAGGCCGTACCGGCAAAACCCGTAATCGACAAAGAAAGCTGCATAAAAATTAAAAGCGGAAAATGCGGACTCTGCGAAAAAATCTGCCCGCTCGGATGTATCGACTATAACGACGAAGACCGGCTCGTGGAGGAGGAGTTTGGCGCCATCGTACTGGCGACCGGCTACAAGCTTGCCGAATGGCAGTCGATGTACGACGAATACGGCGCCGGGAGATTCCCGGACGTCATCGACGGGCTTCAGTTCGAACGGCTCGTGAACGCCTCCGGCCCGACCGAAGGACGCATCACCCGCCCATCCGACGGCAAGGAACCGAAGACCGTTGTTATTGTCAAATGCGTAGGCTCACGCGATATCAAGAAAGGCCATCCCTATTGCTCTCGCGCATGCTGCATGTACGCGGCGAAGCACGCGCATCAAATACTCGAAAAAATCCCCGGCAGCCGTGTCTTTATTTTCTATATCGACGTCCGCACCCCGGGCAAGGGCTATGAGGAGTTCTACGACAAGACCAGGAAAGACGGCGCCGTCTACGTGCGCGGGCGCGTCTCCAGGATTTATAAGGAGGGGGATCATATCGTATGCCAGGGCGAGGATTCGCTTCTGGGCAGGCAGGTACGCGTAAACGCCGATCTCGTGGTTCTTGAAACCGCCATGGAACCCTCGGAAGGTTCGGCAGAGCTACTCGGCCTGCTCGGGTGCGCGAAGGACGAAGACGGGTGGATACAGGAAGCACATCCAAAACTCCGTCCGGTCGAGACACAGGTTGGCGGGGTATTCCTCGCCGGAGTTTGTCAGGGCCCCAAGGACATCCCGGATACCGTGGCGCAGGCTTCGGCTTCCGCCGCAAAGGCCATAGGCCTGCTCAATAAGGACGAGATGGAGACCTCTCCCATGATCGCGTCGGTGGCCGAGGACAAATGCTCGGGCTGCGGCGCATGCGAGCCCATCTGCCCATACAAGGCTATTACGCTGGAAAGAATTCCGGACAGGGAGCCGGGAACAGGCAGGAAGATCGAGCGCCCGGCCGCACGGGTAAACGCCGGACTCTGTCAAGGCTGCGGCGCGTGTACTGTCGCCTGCCGCACGGGGGCAATAGATCTTCTGGGCTTCCGCAACAACCAGATACTTCAGGAGGTGGACGCATTATGGCCATAGATTCAGAGCCGAAGATCGTCGCTTTTTGCTGCAATTGGTGTACTTACACCGGAGCCGACCTCGCGGGGCTCAATCGCATGAAATATCCCGAAAACGTGCGCGTCATCCGCGTGCCCTGTTCCGGACGCGTCAACCCGCAGTTCATCCTCAGGGCTTTCAGGCGCGGCGCCGACGGAGTGATGGTGTGCGGCTGTCACCCCGGGGACTGCCATTATTCTACGGGCAACTACTTCACGCGCAGGCGCTTCATGCTGATGAGGGAATTGCTTGAGTTTAACGGGATCGATCCAAGGCGCTTCCACGCGCGCTGGATTTCCGGTTCCGAAGCGGCTAAGTTCCGCGACACAGTGACGGAAGTGACGGAGATGATAAGAGGTTTAGGGAAATGACATATGCGGAAAAACAGAGACTGATGCGAGACAGGGCCGCGGCGCTGATTGAAGACGGAATTGTCGCATATATCATTGGGTGGCGCGAAACTCGCTTCCCGGACAAAACAGCGGTGTTCTTTGCGAGGGATAAGGACGACGCGGAGAGGCTTGTGTGGAACGAATACGCCGTTCCGCTGACCGCCAAATACATGACCGGCGACCGCTGGCCGGACGGCAAGATCGGCGTCTTCGCACGCGGCTGCGACAGCAAAGCCATCAACCGCCTGATCAGCGACAACCAAATAGAGCGCGAAAACGTCTATATCATAGGGCTTCCCTGCGAAGGCAAGTCTGACGATCGCTGCCTCACATGCAGGCAGAAAGATCCCGTCGCATATGACGAGTTGCTTTGGGAGCCGGATTCGGCTTCCCCCACCGTCGCCGGGCGCGGAAGGTTTTTCCGAACGGAAGAAGTCGAGGCGCTCGGAACGCAGGAACGTTTTGACTATTGGGAAGACGTCTATTCCAGATGTATACGCTGCTATGCCTGCCGCAATATCTGCCCCGTCTGCACATGCCGCGAATGCTATGTAGACATGCACCGCACAGGATTTCAGGGCAAGCGTCAGGACACGGCGGAGAATCGCGTATTCGGCGTGACCCGCGCTTTCCACGTCGGCGACCGCTGCATAGAATGCGGCGAATGCGAACGGGCCTGCCCTATGGGTCTTCCTATACTCGGCCAGACCCAGAAGATAATCAAAACCGTAGAAAGGCTTGCCGGAGACTACGAGTCGGGAATGAGCCCGGACAAAGAAAACTTCCTCGGCAAGTTTGACAAAGACGATAAGGATGCGTTTATGTGATGGAAAAAGTGTGACAAATATTATTAATTACTTTTGTACAAGCAATTTGTGCCGATACTTGGCGGCAGAATGGAAATTATAAAAATTTGCCGAAAAATGACCTCTTTTTTATAGTTTTCAGGATGTTTTCGCTAAGTTTAGCGGCTCAAAGCAGACAAATTATAAAAAAACGATCGGAATTGGTCTTATTTTTATAATAAATTATAAAAAAAGCGGAGAAAAGATGACTATTTTTATAATGCGAAAGAGTTTGGATAAATATTCGGCAGAAAAAAGATGATGAGCAATATGAAAATATCAGATATGTAAATAAGAAATAGAATGGATAGCTTTTTTAACAATATGAGCCGACGCTTGGCGGCGGAATGGAAAAAACGATGACAAAGGATGCGGAAACCAAAATATTGAAACGAAGCTCACTCGGTGATGTGCTGAGCGCCATGCTCTCCTCGTATAGCGTCTACGCCCCCACGGGTGAAGCCGAACGCCTCGCTTTCACGAAACTTGACGACAAAAGTATAGGC
>JAIRVC010000357.1 GCA_031254095.1 Acidobacteriota bacterium | reverse complement strand
CAGGCGTACCGGGCTCTTCGCACAATAAACCCCTCATCATATATGTTCTATATGCAGTTTGACGATATGCAGATTGCGGGAGCATCGCCCGAAACATTGGTGTCCCTTATAAACGGCGTAGCCAGCACATATCCGCTTGCAGGCACATGCAAACGGACGGAAGACGAAAACGAGAATAATCGGCTGATCGCCGAGCTTTTGGCGGACCCAAAGGAACTTGACGAACATGAGATGCTGGTTGATTTGGGAAAGGACGACCTGAGCAGGGTTTGTAAGCCCGGCAGCATAAATGTGGATGAATATAGTGTAATTAAGGCCTGCTCCCACGTTTACCACATTGAATCCAAAATCAGAGGGAAAATCAAGCCTGAATGTGACGCGTTTGACGCAATGTCGGCGACGCTGCCCGCGGGGACTCTTTCAGGCGCGCCCAGAGGCCGCGCAATGGAAATCATTGCCGGGGTTGAAGGGGAAAAGCGGGGTGTGTACGGCGGGGCGGTCGGATACATCGATTTCACCGGGGATATGGATTTGTGCATAGGGATCCGTATGGCGGTACTTAAAAACGGCAAGGTGAGCGTGCAGGCAGGCGCCGGGATCGTCGCCTCGAGTATTCCTATTAATGAGTATCATGAGTGCCAGAACAAAGCTAAGGCAATGATAGACGCATTATTGCAAGGAGGACATTAGAATGATTAGAGAAGCTATTTTGTCCCTGTCAAAAAAACAGGATTTAACCTATGAAACCGCGGAAGCCGTTATGCACGAAATAATGACGGGTGAGGCTACTCCCGTACAAATGAGTGCGTATCTGACGGCTTTGAGCCTAAAAGGGGAAACTATCGACGAAATCACAGCATCCGCCTTTGGTATGCGCTCCCATTGCGTTCGTCTTTTACATAATGAAGACGCTCTCGAAATTGTAGGTACAGGCGGCGACCACGCAAATACCTTCAACATCTCTACCACTGCGGCAATAATCACGGCTGCGGCAGGTATTTCTGTGGCGAAGCATGGCAACCGCAGCGCGTCCAGCCAATGCGGGGCCGCCGATGTTTTGGAAGCGCTCGGTGTTAATATCAACATCCCGCCTGAAAAAAGCGCCGGGTTGCTCAAAAACATCGGTATTTGCTTTTTGTTCGCGCAAAACTATCATATAGCCATGAAGTATGTCGCCTTTATCCGCAGCGAACTTGCCATCCGTACAATTTTCAATATCCTGGGCCCCCTTACGAACCCCGCGGGCGCCAGGATGGAACTAATGGGCGTTTTCGACCGCGATCTGGTAGAGCCGCTGGCGCAGGTACTTTGTAATCTCGGCGTAAAAAGCGCTATGGTAGTTCACGGCGAAGACGGCCTCGATGAAATATCATTAAGCTCCCCCACCTTTGCCTGCGAAGTGAAGGACGGATGGGTACGCTCATATACGATAACACCCGAACAATTTGGCTTTAAATATTGCAAAAAAGAAGATTTGCAGGGCGGGACGCCTAAAGAGAATGCTGAAATATTGAATGCGGTATTGAACGGTGAAAAGGGCGCGAAACGAAACGCCGCTGTCCTCAACGCCGCCGCCGCGATGTTTATAACAGGGAAATATGGGTCGATCGAAGAGGCGGCAAAAGTTGCCGCCGGTGTAATAGATAGTGGAAAAGCAAGGCAAAAGCTGGATGAATTTATCCGGTTTTCAAATGAGGGATAGGTGGTTTAGTTGAACATCTTACAGGATATAGCGCAGCATACAAAAGAACGCATTGAAAAACGGAAACAAACATTACCGATTCATAAACTTATGGAAATGGTTCATTCAGCGGGTTTTGACAATGGCTTTCCTTTTGAAAAAGCTTTGAGGCCAGAGGGCGTCGCTTTCATCTGCGAAATTAAAAAAGCGTCGCCGTCAAAGGGGGTTATTGCCGAAGATTTCCCCTATCTCAAGATCGCGAAGGAGTATGAGGCGGCGGGGGCGGCGGCAATTTCTGTTTTGACCGAGCCGTATTATTTCAAAGGTAACGATCGGTATTTAAGGGAAATCGCGGATACCGTGCGAACCCCTTTGCTGCGCAAGGATTTTACTATTGACGAATATATGATTTATGAAGCGAAGGCCCTCGGGGCAAGCGCTGTTTTGTTAATATGTTCGATCTTGGAAAAAGAAATACTTGCCGAATATATTGGCATTGCCCATAGCTTGGGTTTGTCCGCGCTTGTGGAGACCCATGATGAAAAAGAGGTAGGGATGGCATTGTCATCCGGCGCGAGGGTTATCGGCGTCAACAACAGAAGCTTAAAAACCTTTGAGGTTGACATGGCTCTTTCCGGGCGGCTGAGAAAAATGGTCCCCAAAGACATCCTCTTTGTTTCGGAAAGCGGCGTGAACTCGGCGGAAGACATTGCTAAACTCCGGGAAATAGGCGCGGACGCCGCTTTGATTGGGGAATATATCATGAGAAGCAGCGACAAAAAGACGGCAATAACCAGACTGAGAGGTGAGGGGCTTGACTAAAATAAAAATCTGCGGCCTGTCCCGCCTTTGCGACATTGAAGCTGTAAATGAAGAAAAGCCGGATTTTATCGGGTTTGTGTTTGCCGAAAGCCGCCGGAGGGTCACACCGCAGCAGGCCATGAAACTGCGTGAAAAATTGCATACGGAAATCGCCGCGGTTGGGGTTTTTGTCAATGAGCGAAAGGAGAACATTATTAACTTAATCACAAACGGTATCATCGATTCCATCCAGCTTCACGGGGTAGAGGATGAGGAATATATCAGAAAACTAAAATTGTTAACCGATAAGGCAATCATCAAAGCCATCACGGTTCAAAACACGGGCGACGTACAAAGATGGAATGATACTTCCGCGGATTTTTTATTATTGGATAATCATGGCGGTGGTACGGGAAAGCTATTTGATTGGGAGCTTATCGGCGAGGCCGGCAAGCCGTATTTTCTCGCGGGAGGATTGTGCCCTGAAAATGTAAGAGAAGCGATACGAAAAACCACGCCGTTTGCCGTAGACGCCAGCAGCGGTGTGGAAAACGGCGGATTGAAAGACCCTGTAAAAATCAGGGAATTTATAAGGAGAGTGAGAAATGAATATTAGACGAGGCAGATTCGGTGAGTATGGAGGCCAATATATTCCCGAAACCCTGATGAACGCAGTAGACGAGCTTGAGCAAGCGTATCTGCGCTATCGGGACGACTCAGGTTTTAAAAATGAGTTGACAAATTTGCTCAACAATTACGCCGGAAGGCCGTCCTTGTTGTATTTCGCGGAAAAGATGACGCATGACCTCGGCGGCGCGAAAATTTATCTAAAACGCGAGGACTTGAATCATACGGGTTCTCATAAAATCAACAATGTTTTGGGGCAGATTCTGCTTGCGAAGAAAATGGGGAAAACCCGTGTGATCGCAGAAACCGGCGCCGGCCAGCACGGTGTTGCCACTGCGACGGCCGCCGCGCTTACGGGGCTTGAATGTGAAATATTCATGGGCAAAGAAGACACAGAACGGCAGGCGTTGAATGTGTTCAGGATGGAACTACTGGGGGCAACCGTCCATCCCGTCACAAGCGGCACGATGACGCTGAAAGACGCCGTCAACGAGACCATGCGCGAATGGACGAAGCGCATTCACGACACGCATTATGTGTTAGGGTCGGTCATGGGCCCGCATCCATTCCCTATGATGGTCCGGGATTTTCAAAAAATCATCGGCAAAGAAATTAAAGAACAGATCATGCTGGCGGAAGGCAGGCTGCCTAACGCCGTAATTGCTTGCGTAGGCGGCGGAAGCAACGCCATCGGTGCGTTTTACGAGTTTTTGGATGATCCTTCCGTGCGGCTCATCGGCTGTGAGGCGGCGGGGCTGGGCGTAGACAACCCTAAAAATGCGGCGACCATGGCAAACGGCGCCGTTGGCATTTTCCACGGCATGAAGTCGTATTTTTGCCAGGACGAATATGGCCAGATCGCGCCGGTTTACTCTATTTCGGCAGGGCTTGATTATCCGGGGATTGGCCCTGAGCACGCATATCTTTCCGATATTAGCCGGGCTGAATATGTCCCGGTTTCAGATAATGAGGCCGTGGAAGCGTTTGAATACCTGTCCCGCACTGAAGGGATTATTCCGGCAATTGAAAGCGCCCATGCCATTTCGTATGCAAAAAAGACCGCGCCCGCAATGGCACGTGACCAGATAATTGTTATCAATCTGTCCGGCAGGGGTGACAAAGACGTTGCCGCTATCGCACGGTATAAGGGGGTAAACATAAATGAATAGAATAAAAAAAGCGTTTGAAAATAAAAAAGCCTTTATAGCTTTTATTACAGGCGGCGATCCGGATATTGAAACAACGGAAAAACTGGTCATTGCTTTGACGGAAGCGGGCGCAGACATTATCGAGATTGGCATTCCGTTTTCCGATCCCATCGCTGAGGGCGCCGTTATCCAGGAAGCAAGCGAGAGGTCCCTGGCGAACGGCTGCACAGTTGATAAATTGTTCGAAATGGTTAAAAGGGTTCGTGAAAAAGTTGATACCCCATTGTTATTCATGACATACATAAACCCGGTCTTCGTTTACGGTAAAGAACAGTTTATGAAAAAGTGTGCAGATTGCGGGATTGATGGGATTATTGTCCCTGACTTGCCTTTTGAAGAAAGTGATGAGCTGTCGTATATTTGTGAGCAGCATGGTATCACCCAAATATCGATGATCGCGCCGACTTCTGAAGAACGGATAAAAATGATTGCTGAGAATGCGGGAGGGTTCCTATACTGTGTGTCATCACTTGGCGTTACGGGTGTGCGAAGTGAAATCAATACAGGCGTTTCTGAAATGATACAGAAAGTTAAGGCGGTTTCGTCTGTCCCCTGCGCTGTTGGCTTTGGTATATCCACTCCGGAACAAGCGCGGGACATGGCGGCTGTATCTGATGGCGTTATTATCGGAAGCGCTATAGTCAGATTGGCTGCGGAATATGGGAGGGATTGTGAAGGCCCGGTAAAAAAATACGCAAGAGAAATAAAATACGCTATGGAAAATAAAAATTTATGCCGAAAATGAGGGCCACTGGAAAATTAAATGCCATTGCTGATTTCGGAAATCTTAGCGCTACAATCCCGCCCGTTAGGGTCGCACTTACTTTTGCAACTGACCTGCCGAAAATGAGAGATGTGGGCGCATACCCGTATATGCATTACAGACCGCTAGTATGTTATACTTGTACGGTTGTGAAATCAATTTAGGAGGAAGAAAAGCACGATGGTTTACATGAGCAAAACAAAAAAAAGACGTGTTCGCAAGCAGAGGCTGCTGAGGCTGTGTATCGCAATCGCCGCTATCGCGGTGGTTCTTGTATTTATATGGCAACACAATCTTGGCAACAAGATTGTGACCGTCGGCGGTACGGATATCAGAAGCGGGATGGTTGAAGGCGTTGAGGCCTTTCTGAACTACATACAGACAGGCGCATTCACGAGCTATTCGACCGAAGGGCTGACCGGCGACGAATTGACGTCGCAGGAAAATATGGCTCTGGTTTCTCGCAACAGCCTGGTGGAAAACGTATTTATTCCAAGCGAAGTCTTAAAACAGCATTTCGCCGCGAAAGGCGTCGCATTCCCGAATGAAGAACAGCTTACCCAAATCAACGATTATGTCGAAAGTTATTTCGGTTCGTCTGAAACGGCAAAGACATTTACGTCGAACGGCGTTAAAAAGGCTCACGCGGAATACTACTTTGAATACGTCACCCTCGTAACCGCTTTCCGCGATTCGATCACCGAAACAGACCCGGTAACGGACGAACAAGCGCTTGAGTATTACAATGAGCATCAGGATTATTTTGCGACGTCGCAATCGATGCGCGCAAGCCATATCCTCATACAGGATCCGGAGCACACCGCGGAAAAACGGGCGGAGATCGAGTCAATACTTGAGAGGATAGACGAGGGCGAAGACTTTGCAGAGCTCGCGATGGAATACAGCGAAGACAGCAGCGCCGAGAGCGGCGGAGACCTCGGCACATTCGGGATTGGCCAAATGGTACCCGAATTTGAAGAAGCCTGCCTGGCGCTCGAACCCGGCGAGGTTTCGGGCATAGTGGAAACCGAGTATGGTTTTCACATTATCAAGTTAACGGAGATGAATGAGGCAGGAATCACCCCGTTCGATGAGGCCAGAGAAAGGATCGATTCGACGCTTATCGGCGAGCGCGCAACCGAGGCCCTTGACAAACTGGTTGAGGAGGCCGATATAAAGTATCACGAACTGGTCAATCCGACTACAGGAAAGCTGCCAATTAGTTTGACCGAGCTGGATGAGGCGCGCGGGATCACAAACGACGATGAAACAACAGACGGCGCCGCCGCAGATGGCGAAACAACGGATGGCGCTACCGCAGATGGCGAGACTACAGATGGCG
>JAIRVC010000161.1 GCA_031254095.1 Acidobacteriota bacterium | reverse complement strand
GATTTCCAGCTTGCGGTAACTTCCATCCCTCCTGTTATTTGAGGATACGTAGCCGATGCTGTACTGACTGCGAAGTTCCTGATTAATCTGGCGGAACGCTTCCTCAAGCTCTTCCACCTTGAATGGGAAAAACACTTTACCGCCGGTTTCCTTCGCAAGGTTCTGTAAGTTTTTGTCGCCTCTTTTTGTATCGTCACCCGTGCCGAAAAAACCGCCCTTGCTGACGCTGACGGAAAAAATGGTGCATTCGGCGCGCAACGCCATTTCAACCGCCCGGTTATAGTTCACGGAGCTTCCGCTGTCGTTGCCGTCGGACAAAATAATCATCGCTTTGCGCCCGGCTTCACGAATCATTTTTTGATCGCAAACAACGTCAATGGCGTCAAAAAGCGATGAATTTCCGCCGGCGCGAAGCTTTCTGGCCTCGTTGGCAAGCTTGTTTGGATCGTCGGTAAAATCCTGCAGGAGTTTGACCGATGAATTGAATTCCACCAGCATGGCGCGGTCGTTTTCTTTAAGGACGTTGTAAAAGAAGCTTATGGCGGCGTCCCGCTCAAATTGCAGTTTCGGAGCGACGGAGTCGCTGGTGTCAACAAGCATGGCGAGCGTCAGCGGCAGGTCGGTTTCCCGCGTAAAGTTTGTAATTTCCTGCCTCCTGCCGTCTTCGAAAATGCTGAAATCGCTCTGTCCCAGCGCGGTGACAAACGATTGGGTTCTTTTGTCGAACACCGAACACAGGACGTTTACAAGATCCACATCGACGCGAAATGTCGGGTCCGAAAAATCCCGGGAAAACTGCGCGTTTGACGAAACGCCGGCCAGCAGCGCAAAACCGGCAAGAATCAGAACCAGAACCCGCGATAGGCGTAAAAACATTGCATTTTCCTTTATTTTCAAAAGTTGCATTATAATGGTTGCTTTGAAGTTAAGTCAACAATCCATGAATTGCGTAAAGGTTAAGAAACGGGATATGGAAAAACGAAAACTTGGAAATACGGGTTATCAGATAACTCCAATCGGACTCGGAGCATGGGCGATTGGCGGCGGGGGTTGGGCTTTCGGCTGGGGGCCGCAGGACGACAGGGAATCAATCGCGGCCATTCACCGCGCCGTTGATCTGGGCATAAACTGGATTGATACCGCGGCGGCCTACGGACTTGGTCATTCCGAGGAAATCGTCTGCCGCGCGCTGGCTGAATTACCTCAATGGCGGCGTCCGCTTGTTTTCACAAAATGCAGCCTCGTGTGGGATGAAAAAGGAAAAGTCTCACACAGCCTGAAGCCGGAATCGCTGCGCGCGGAACTCGAAGCTAGTCTGCGGCGGCTTGGCGTGGAGGCGATAGATCTGTATCAGATTCACTGGCCGGCTTTCGGCGCGGGTTTTACCAATCCCGACGATCCGGGGCTTGAACAGGCGTGGCAAACCCTTGCGGACATGAAAAAAGAAGGGAAGGTTCGCGCCATCGGCGTTTCAAATTTTACGGCGTCGCAAATGGAGCGCATACGCCCGATCGCGCCTGTCGCGACGCTCCAGCCTTCCTATTCCATCCTGTCGCGCGGCGTCGAGGCCGAAACTCTGCCCTATTGCGGCGCTCACGACATCGGCGTAATCGTTTATTCGCCAATGAAATCAGGGCTGCTTTCCGGCGCAATGACGCGCGAACGCATCGCGGCGATGCCCCGGAACGACTGGCGGCGTTATCATAAGGATTTTACGGAGCCAAAACTTACTGAAAACCTTGCGATTGTCGAGAAATTGCGCGCCATAGGAAAACGCCGCGGCTGTTCTCCGGGCGAAGTCGCCATCGCGTGGACGCTGAACCATCCGGCTGTAACGGCGGCTATCGTCGGCGCGCGCCGTCCGGAACAGGTGGATGGATTTACAGGCGCGGCAAAAATTGAACTGACCCCGGATGAAATCGCGGAGATATGATTTCAGGCGGTATTATGATAGAGTCAAAATATTTAATTAAGCAAACATAGGAGGATGTAATGGGCGAAGAAGATTTAAAGGCTGAACTGGAAAAACTGCGTGCTGAAAACGATGCTCTGAAAAAAGCTTCTTCCAAAGAGCTAGCCATGAAAGTAAGTGAAAAGGGTGCGCTGTCGATTTACGGCTTGGGTCGTTTTCCCGTGACCCTTTACAAAGAGCAATGGATTCGCCTTCTCGATTTTTCCGGCGATATTCGTACGTTCATTGAAAACAACAACGAACAGCTCAAAGCAAAAACATAGACCAACTGGCGCTAAACATTAATTACAGGGAACCTCTAAAAACTCCAAAAATCAAGGTTTGCGGCCGGGACGAAAGCAGAGTTTACATTTACGTAAATGAGTATTTTGGATCGGCCGCGTTACGCGGAGTTTGGGGCTTTTAGTGGTTCCCTGCAAAACCCTCCGGACTGTGGGCTTAATATATGTTCGCCCCGTGGGCGGTGGCAAAGGGAACGCCTGTATACGAATAAACGGGCCTGATAAAACAGTTAAATTAATCAGTGTTTCCTTTGATCCAGCGGCGGACGGGATCCCATAATTCTTCATCCGGCTGTTTTCGGCTTTGCAATTCAGCGAGGCTGTCGCTCATTATCGCGAAGGCGTCTTCCATAAGCCGCTTTTTTTCAGACTTTTGATAAGAAGTCACGTCAATCGGACGGCATATTTTGATGCGGATAACGGTTCCGGGATTTACCCGCAGCGTGTGCGGGGCGATAACCCGGTAACTGCCCTCCACCACTATAGGAACGAGTGGAACGTTGGCGCGAAGACAAAGCGCGAACGCGCCGCTGTGGAATTCGCCAATCGCGCCGGTTCTGCTGCGGGTTCCTTCCGGAAACGCGATGGCGTTGACGCCGCCGGCTATCTCCATGGCCGCCGCCACGATGCTTTTGGCCGCTTCCCTTGGGTTTTCACGGTCGATAGGGATGTAGCCGGAACGCCGCATATGCCAGCCCATGAAAGGAACCTTAAAGAGGGATTTTTTCGCGATCCAGCGAAACTGAATCGGAAGATGCGCCGACAGTGAAAGAATGTCGTGAAGGCCGCTGTGATTTACCGTAAATATCTGCGGGCGGGCGCGGTCAATATTTTCCAGCCCTTCGATCTCCACGCGGGCGCGGCTTAACCAGAGGTTGTCCTTTGACCACCGGCGCATACAGTAGTGCTGCAACCGGCCGCTTCCGGACGCGAAGCTGCCGGCAATTGAAACCGACGCCCAGAACGCGGTGCTCAGGCCGCACGCCGTCCAGCACCATATTGTAAACAGTTTCGCTCTGACGTTTTCCACGAGAACTTCTAAAACCCCTAAACTCTGCGTTATGCGACCGATCCGGAACGCTCATTTCGTCAGAAGGAACCTCCGCTTTTGTCTCGGTCGCAAGCCTTTATTTTTGATTTTTTGAGGTTCTCTAATGAGAAAGGAGTGGCTGGGAGACAGGGATTCGAACCCCGACTGGATGGTCCAGAGCCATCTGTCCTACCGTTAGACGATCTCCCAACGCAACTGTTAATTTTAAAAGAACTTTCGCGTGGATTCAAGAGCCGGATTATTACGTCGCGCATCCCCGTTATTAATCCGTTATTAACCCCTGCGTCGCGAATCCGGAGTGGTCAATTGGTTTGTCGGTCAGGTTCACGCTCAGGGTGTGAATGCACCGGTACAAATAAAAACATATTGGCTTTATCGCATTTGTATAAATTCGTGGTTCAAAATCCTGTTGCCTTTCAAGAGGTTTTGTAATTACTTCTATATGTCCAAGAAAGCGCTGATTAAATGACAACTGCTGAAAGAAAAAAGATTCGATTTCACGCTCTTGAATCGCGGGTTCGCCGAACCATCCGTGATTACGGAATGATTCGGCGGGGAGAACATGTCGTTGTCGCGGCATCGGGAGGCGCGGATTCCACGGCCCTGCTGTTGTGCCTGAAAACGTTCGCGCGCGAAATGGAGCTCACTCTGACTGCCGCCCACCTGAACCATTGCATCCGCGGCGCGGAAGGAGACGCCGACGCCGTGTTTACGCGGCGCCTGTGTGAAACGCTTGAAATTCCCTGCGTTACGGAAACTATTGACGTCAAAAAACAGGCCGGAGATTCGGGAGAAAATCTCGAAGCCTGCGCCCGCCGCGCGCGTTACGCTTTTTTGCGCCGCGCGGCGCAAAAGGTTGGCGCGCAAAAAATCGCGGTCGGACACAACCGGAACGATCAGGCTGAAACCGCGATTTTTCGCCTCCTGCGCGGCAGCGGGCTTGAAGGACTCTCTGCCATACGGCCGGTTCTCGGCGATGAAATCGCGCGGCCGCTGATCGACTGTTCGCGGGAATTGATTCGCGGCTACCTGAAAGACAAAGCCGTTCGCTGGCGCGAGGATTCCACCAACGCCGAACTTCATTACGCCAGAAACCGCATCCGGCTGGAACTGATTCCTTATCTTGAGAAAAATTTCAATCCGCGGCTGATTGACGCTCTGGCGCGTGAAACCGGCATCGCCCGCGAGACATGGGATTTTATTGAAGCGCAGGCGCGGGCGGCGCTTGCGAATCTTTGTGCCGAAACAGAGGAAGGAATTTCGCTGGATATATCCGGGCTTTTAAACCTTCATCCCGCGCTGCAAAAACAGGTTCTGCGGCTTGGGCTGAAAGAAGGCTTCGGTTCAACGCGAAACATCGGCGCGGCGCATATTGAAAATCTTCTGTCGCTCTGTAAAAAACAAACGGGCAGCGGCGAGACGCCGATTCCCGGCGGCGGCCGGGGAATCCGCCGATTCGGCCGCCTGCTGCTGCAAAAACACCCGCCGGAACAGGCTGCCGGTTATTCGTATTCCCTGAGCGTTCCGGGAGAAATTTATATACCTGAAATCAGGGCGTTGTTTCGCTTTACGGTTATCCGTCGGGATGCGGAAATAAAAACGGAATCCGAAAACCGGCGTCAGGCATTGCTGGAACTTGCCGCGCTGCCGGAGCGGCTTACGATACGTTCACGAAAACCGGGCGACCGCCATGGGGGCAAAGAACGCGGAAAGGTAAAAAAAATGCTTATCGGCGCTAAAATCCCGCCGGAGCGGCGCGCGTTCCTGCCCATGCTTGCCATCGGCGGCGGCGTAATATGGATTCCCGGATTTCGCCCGGCGCGCGGATACGAAGCACGGCTGGAATCCGACACGCTCCTGCTGGCGGAAATGATAGTGGATGCATAGATATATATAAATATGCGGGTTATCTTGTTGGGAGGTCTGGTATACTGATACGTTGTAATTTCGGGTGCCGCCATGTTTCATCCGGCGGTATTGCCGAGGTGGTTTACCCCGGAGGTTTTTCAGTTGAGCGCCAATTTTAAAAGTGTTCTGATATGGATGGTAGTCGGCGTCGTGATGATTTTGTCATGGCAGTTCATTTTTAACACGCCGGACGCCAACCTGACCGAGAAGGATTTTACGACTTTCCGTCAGGACATGCAGGCCAGAAGGATACAGAAAGTTACAATTACTGGAGAGGAGCTTAAAGGCGAATCGATTCACGGCGAAAAATTTAAAACCTTTATTCCGCTTGACGCCGCGTATGACATTGCGAACGAACTCAACAACAACGGCGTCGCGGTAAAAATCGAAAGGTCTTCCGGCACTTCGATGCTGACGATGATCCTGCTCAACGGCCTGCCGATATTGATAATAATCGGCTTCTGGATTTTCATGATGCGCCAGATGCAGAATGGCGGCAACAAGGCGCTCATGTTCGGCAAGAGCCGCGCGGGATGATGTCGAATCAGCAGAAGAAGGTGACTTTCAAAGATGTCGCCGGAGTCGAGGAAGCCAAGGAAGAGCTGACTGAAATTATCGAATTCCTTAAAGAGCCGCAGAAATTCCAGAAACTTGGCGGACGCATTCCGAAAGGCGTACTTTTGATGGGGCCGCCGGGAACGGGAAAAACCCTGCTGGCGCGGGCGATCGCGGGCGAGGCAAACGTTCCTTTCTTTTCCATCAGCGGTTCGGATTTTGTGGAAATGTTCGTGGGCGTGGGCGCGAGCCGGGTGCGCGATCTGTTTGAGCAAGGCAAAAAGAACGCGCCCTGCATAATCTTTATTGATGAAATCGACGCCGTAGGCCGCCATCGCGGCGCCGGACTCGGCGGCGGACACGACGAACGCGAGCAGACGCTCAACCAGTTGCTTGTCGAAATGGACGGTTTTGAATCCAACGACGGCGTCATTCTGATCGCGGCCAGCAACCGGCCTGACGTGCTCGACCCGGCGCTTCTGCGCCCCGGGCGCTTTGACCGACAGGTTGTAGTGCCTCTTCCCGACATTCGCGGACGGGAAGGAATTTTGAAAGTGCATACCGGCAAAATTCCCGTTTCCGAAAATGTTAACGTATCCGTTATTGCGCGCGGAACTCCCGGATTTTCGGGCGCGTCGCTGGCGAATCTTGTCAACGAGGCGGCTCTGAACGCCGCCCGCTACAACCGCAAGGTTGTGGAGATGAGTGATTTCGAAGGAGCCAAAGATAAGGTCATCATGGGCAAGGAGCGCAGATCCATGGTAATCGCCGAAAACGAAAGAAAAGTTACGGCGTATCACGAAGCGGGACACGCGCTGGTGGCGTTTATGGTTCCGGGAAGCGATCCCCTGCACAAGGTTACAATCATTCCGCGCGGCATGGCGCTTGGGCTGACCCAGCAACTTCCGGAAGCCGATAAACACAACTATACGAAAACTTATATAGAAGGGCGCATAGCCATTCTTATGGGCGGCCGTTGCGCTGAAAAATTGTTTCTCGACCAGGAGACCACCGGCGCGGCTCACGATATTGAAGTGGCTACCGATCAGGCGCGCAAAATGGTTACCGAATGGGGCATGAGTCCTGAAATGGGGCCTCTGACCTTCGGCAAAAAGGAGGAGCAGATATTCCTTGGGCGCGAGATCGCCCAGCACCGGGATTACAGCGAAGACACCGCCATCCGCATTGACCGTGAAGTGAAAAGGATCGTCAATGAGGGATTCGACATGGCGATGAAAATTCTGGATGGCAATCGCGACGCGCTGGTGCGGCTGGCGGAAACACTCCTTGAACACGAAACGCTGGATAGTTCCGAGCTTGAGCAGGTAATAAAGGGAATTCCGCTTGAGCCGAAAAAGACGCCGCCCGATTCCGGATCCGATTCCACGGGAACGCCGGTATTGGACGATACTCCGAAACGGCCTTCAGTGCCGCAGCTGCTCAACCCGACGGAGACATCGGCGCCGGCTTAGAAAGCTTTGTTATGTCACGGTTTTATTCCCGCTCTTCCCGCACAGTCAAAGCCGCGAACTGGACCCTGGTCATGGGGGAACGAACCCTTGTGATGGGCATTCTCAATGTCACGCCCGATTCATTTTCGGACACGGGGAAATATTTCGGCGTTGAAGCGTCCGTCCGGCGCGCGTGGGAAATTGCGGAAGAAGGCGCGGACATAC
>JAIRVC010000151.1 GCA_031254095.1 Acidobacteriota bacterium | reverse complement strand
ATTACAATTGCCTCCATGGTCAGAAAAAGATTCTCCGTGGAAGTCTTCTTTCTTGACAAATAAGTAAGCACTTACTAATATACCGGCTGCATGTTGACCAAGCGCAGAACAAAAACCCGAATGTCCGCCACCGACCGTCAGCGTCACTTGCTGGACGCCGCGTTGAAAGTATTTTCCCGTAAAGGATTTAATGGCGCCACGACGAAAGAAATCGCGGTTGCGGCGGGAGTAACCGAAGCCGTTATTTTTCAGCATTTTCCTTCAAAAGAGGCGCTTTACAACGCCGTGCTGCACCTCAATCTGGACGCATGGGAGACCGGAGAGGATGCCGAGGCCATCAGAAAATGCATGGAGCGTGGCGACGACGAGGGAATACTGAGGGTATTCATCCGAAGCATTTTGAACCGCTACCGCATGGACACCGCTTTTTTTCGCGTGATATTGTTTGCCGCGCTGGAAGGACATGAACAGGGGCTTAACCGTTTTCAGGAACGGCTGGCGCCTGTTTTTAAACAGTTTAAGGAATACATTGAAAAACGCCAGCGTGACGGCAAACTGGCGGACGGCGATCCTCTCGCGATAATGATGAGCATCGGCGGCGCCGCCCATCATTACGGCATGGTTACAAGCATTATGAACGCGGTTGGCGGAGATATTATGGACGCGGCCGTTACGGAACAGTTCACAAGGATTCTGCTGGAGGGCATAATGAAGCGGCCTCCGGCAAGGCAAGACTACTAAGGTATTTACCCCGTGTTTCTCTAATCAGAAAGGCAGGAAAACAACATGTCCCGATTCAAGCTGTTTTTAGTATCCACTTGCGTATTTGCGCTGGCCGTGTCGTGCGGCGGCAAAAAATCCGACGCAAAAATGGAGAATGAATCCGAAAAGATCGTTTTTCAAACCGCGCGCGCCGTTGTGCGCGACATTTCAGGTTCGTTTCAGGCCAACGGGTCGTTTATCGCCGAAGAAACGTCCGATATAAATCCGGCCGTCGGCGGCAGAGTCGAAGCAACGCCGGTCGACGTTGGAAGTTTCGTGGTCAGGGGACAGATAATCTGCCAACTGGAAAAGAAAGACGCCGAACTGCGCCTTGAGCAGGCGCGCGCCACTCTTGAACAGGCGAAATTCATGCTAAGCCAGGCCGAGTCGCGTGTTGGACTGCGCGCCGGCGCGGAATTCAACCCGGAAAACGTGCCGGAGGTTTTGGCGTCCAAAGCCGCTTTTGACGCCGCGACGGCTTCATCCCGGCTTGCCGCCGCCGACGCCAGGCGATATGAGAACCTTATCAAAAGCGGCGATGTGTCGCAGAGCGCTTTTGATAGAGTGCGCACGCAACACGAAACGGCTGAAGCCGCCGCCGATTCCGCGCGCAAACAATATGAAGCGCAAATGAACGCGGCCCGGCAGAGCTTCGGCGCCGTTGAAGCCGCTCGCGCGTCACTGGCCGCGGCGGAGTCGCAACTGTCGATGGCGCAAAAAAATCTGGAAGACACTTCCGTGCGCGCCCCTTTTGACGGCTATATTACAGACCGGCCGGCGACGGTGGGGCAGTGGAGAGGCTCCGCCGACAAAGTCGCCACGATGGTTCGCATATCCACGGTTAAATTGCAATTGCAGATCCCGGAACAGCGGGCGGGCATGACGAAAAACGGCATGGAAGTGACGGCGCGCGTCGTGGCGTGGCCCGACCGTGATTTTACCGGAAGGCTTATCGCCGTGGTTCCGTCGATAAGCATGAATTCCCGAACGTTTTTGGCCGAGGCGCGATTTGACAATCCCGACGCCGCGCTTCGTCCCGGCATGTACGCCACCGCCAGGGTAATCCTGGATGAAATGATAAAAGCCGTGTTTGTTCCATCGAGAGCCGTGTTTTACGACAACACCACCGACGCCAATCATGTTTACACGGTTGTCAACGGCATTGCCCGGCTGAATGTCGTCCAGACCGGCGATGTACAGGGAAACGAAATACGTATTCTGAGCGGTCTTAAAGGCGAAGAAACTGTGGTTCTGGACAACCTTGCCGATCTGCATGACGGCGCGACTGTCAATTAAGGATAGGTGAACCGATATGCACGCACTAGCAAAACTCTGCATCAAACGGCCGGTTTTCGCCACAATGCTTATTATGGCGTTTGTCGTCTCCGGTCTTTTTACGTATTCTTCGCTCGGCCTTGACCTTATGCCGAAAGTTGACATTCCGTATGTAATGGTTACGGTGGTCAATCCCGGAGCGTCGCCTGAGGAAGTCGAAGCCGAAATCACCAAAAAGATCGAAGACGCAGTCAACAGCATAAGCGGGCTTGACGAAATTTCATCCACTTCATTCGAAGGGATGGCTTTGATAACCATCGGGTTTGATCTTTCCAAAGACGGCAATGTCGGCGCCCAGGAAGTGCAGAACAAGATCAACCAGATAATCAATGATCTTCCGGACAGCGCCAAGGTGCCGGTTGTCACGAAGCTGGATCCGGACGCCATGTCGGTTATGCAGATCGCTGTTTCCGCGCCGCGCTCCACTCGCGACGTGACACTGATCGCCGACAAGCTGATTAAGCAGAATCTTGAAAACGTCAGCGGCGTAGGACAGGTCAGAATTGAAGGCGGCACAAACCGCGAGATTCATATAGTCTTAAATCCGGAACGGATGCGCGCCTACAACCTCACCGTCACGGAAGTTTTCGTTGCGCTTCAAAGCCAGAATATGGAAATGCCCGGCGGTAGCGTCAGGGCGGGTGAAAGCGATTACAACATCCGGACTTCCGGCAAAATTCGCAGCGTGGAGGATTTTAACAATATAGCCGTCGCCCAGCGCGGCGATTACGTTGTAAGGTTAAGCGACATAGGCCGCGCTGAAGACGCAAACGAGGAACCTGAATCCGCAGTGCGGCTCAACGGCGAGCCAGCCGTTGAGATATCGGTTTTCAAACAGTCCGGCGCGAATACCGTTGCGGTTGTTGATGGGGTTTTAGGGCGCATTGAAGAAATAAGAAAAACTCTTCCAAAAGACGTAAAGATTGAGATCGTCAACGACCAGTCCATTTTTGTCAGGGCGGCTATCAACAGTATCCGCGACCACCTTTTCCAGGGAAGCCTGCTCGCCTGCATAGTAATGTTTTTCTTCCTCGCCGATTGGCGCGCGACGCTGATTGCCGCCATAGCGATCCCGATTTCGCTTATCTCCGCGTTTTCCGTCATGGCGATGTTCGGATACACCATGAACCAGATCACCATGCTCGCGCTGACTTTGATGATCGGCGTTGTGGTTGACGACGCCATTATCGTGCTTGAAAACATCTTCCGATGTATGGAGGAATATGGAATGAGCGCGTTCGAGGCGGCTGAGCGCGGGACGAAGGAAATAGGGCTTGCGGTTCTCGCGGCTACGGTTTCACTGCTCGCGGTCTTTATTCCGGTCGGTTTCATGGGCGGAATTGCCGGGCGTTTCATGAGCGCCTTCGGCTTTGTCTGCGCCGGCGCGGTTGTGATTTCGATGCTGGTTTCCTTTACGCTTACGCCGATGCTCTGTTCGCGCTTTGTGCGCCCTCATTCTTCAAAGAAAAAATCAAAAGACCGGAAATTTTTCCGGGTTATCGACGCGGTTTATACAAATAGTCTGGTCTGGGCGATGGGACATCGGAAAACCGTCGTCCTTGTCTGCGTCTGCGTCGTCATCAGCATCGCTCCGCTCTTTATGCTGCTTGGCAAAAACATGATGTCCAGAGACGACAGGTCGCAGTTGAACGTCAGCGTCCGGATGCCGGAGGGGAGTTCTCTTGCCGAAACAACCCGTTATTCCGAAGCTGTAGCCCGCAGGCTGCGCGAGATTCCGGAAGTAATTACTACGCTTAACACCGTCGGCGGCGGACAATCCGGGCAGATGAACGAGTCGAGTATTTTCATCACGCTGACCGACCTGTCGGACCGCAAGCGTTCCGCCTCGGAAATAGCGGGTTCCATACGCGAGATGCTGAACGATCACGACCCGGATATTTTCATTTCCGTGACACTTCCGAGCAGTATGGGAGGCGGCGGACGATCCGATCTGGAGTTCTACCTTCAGGGGCCGGACATCGAAAAGCTTGCGGACTATTCCGACAGGCTGATGGAAAAAGCCCGCCAGATTCCCGGAATTTCCGATATAGATTCCTCACTCCGCGCCGGAAAACCCGAAGTGCAGCTTGACATCGACCGCGACAAGGCCGCCGACCTGGGAGTTTCCGTTCAGGCCATACAGCAGGCTCTTTATATGCTTATCGCCGGACAGACGGCGGGTACATACTTCGCCGGTAGCGATCAGTATGACGTTGTCGTAAAAGCCGAAGGACGCTTCCGCGGTTCCGTGGAAGGTCTGGACAAACTGTCCGTGGCTTCAACGAAAACCGGTTCGGTAAACCTCAACGAAGTGGTGCGCCAAAGAGAAGGTTCCGGGCCCTCGTCGATTTTGCGCCTTAACCGGCAGCGCATCGTTGAAATCAATGGCAACCTGCTGCCCGGCGGAGATACCGCGTCGGCGATGGCGGCGATTGAACTGGCTGCGGCTGAACTGGATATGGAATCGGGTTACAGCGGGGGCGTAGCCGGAATGACAAGGGAAATGGTCAGAACGTTTCAGTATTTTCTGATCGCGTTCGCGTTGGCCTTTGTATTCATGTATATAGCGCTTGCGGCGCAGTTTGAATCGTTTCTGCATCCCGTTACGATTCTGCTCGCGCTTCCGATAGCAATTCCTTTCGGGCTTCTTGCCATGCTTTTAGCGCGGCAGGATCTGAGCATTATGTCCGGCCTCGGCTTGCTGCTTCTTTTCGGCATTGTGGAAAAGAACGCCATTTTACAGATCGACCGCATCAACGGCCTGCGCGCGGAAGGCATGCCACTTTATGAAGCCATTATTCAGGGAAACCGCGACCGGCTGCGTCCGATTCTGATGACCACAATGGCGCTGGTTTGCGGCATGATTCCACTAATGCTTTCGACCGGCGCGGGCGCGTCCACAAACCACGCTGTCGGCTTCCTGGTGGCCGGCGGGCAGACCCTGTGCCTTTTCCTGACGCTTTTAGCCGTGCCTGTTTTTTATTCCATCTGGGAAGATTTCGGCGCATGGCTGCGTTCGCGTAAAACCTCCCGAAAAGACGCCGCAACGGGCAAATCAGTCACGGTCGCGGCGGGCATTGCGCTGCTGCTTCTTTTTCCCGCCGCATCAAACCTGAGCGCGCAGGAAGCGGGTGTAACCGTTTCGGCGGCAAATCTGCCGGTTATGGCGGAGACAAAAATGCTTCCGCGCGTCGGCATTACCGGAGAGCGGCGCGTTACGCTTGAACAGGTGATCGAGCAGGTGCTTGCCAATGATCCCGCGCTCGAAATTTCGCACATATCGCTGGAAAGAGCCGGACACGGCGTAACGGCGGCAAAGGGACGTTTCGATCCCGTTTTCAGCGTTGAAATTGCGAAATCAAAGGCGACGACGCCCGTCGCTTCCGTGCTCGGCAGCGGCTCGACGCTAGGCAGCCTGGTAAACGAGGAATTAAGCTTCAAACCCAAAATCAGCGGCCTTTCGCCATGGCTAGGCTCCACGTACAGCCTGGAATTTTCCGACGCGAAACAGGAGACGGACAGCATTTTCAGTTCGCTCAATCCGC